>CAYNJD010000010.1:0-26664 GCA_964397355.1 uncultured Mycobacterium sp.
ATGCCGAGTTCGACGGAACCCTGGTGTTCAGTTGGACCGCTCCGATCGCCTGCACCTTCTACCGTGGCACCAGGCACCACAAGCTCTGCGACGAGGTCGCCGTCGTGCGCACCATGGTGCGACGCAACGGCCAGATCGTGGACTTCACCGACGAGACGATCCGCGCCGATGCCCCCGAACATCCATTCCGCAAACGTGGGCTGGCGATCCCCGCCCCGCCGACGATGCCCAAACGGCCGCAGCCCGATGTGCCGAAACCGCTGGACCCGGTGGCCGCCGAAAATGTTTCGGCGGATGCGCCCGAAGAACATCATCACGCCGACCACCCTCCCGTCGGAATCCGAGCGGAGGAAGCGTTGCGGGCGCAATTGCAGGCTCCGCGAACAAAGAGGCTGGATTCGGTTCTGGCCACACTGCAGCCGGACCAGTACGCGCTGGTGACGATGCCGGCGGGCGACAGCATGATCATCGAGGGCAAACCCGGCACCGGGAAGACGATCATCGCGTCGCACCGCGCCGCCTACCTGGTCAACGAGGAAACCCCGGCCGAGGACAGGGCTTCCGGCAATGTGCTGCTGATCGGGCCGACCGCCGGGTACTCCAAACACGTCATCGGCGTCATCAACGACCTAGCCGGCAACTCCGCCCAGTTGCGGGTGCTGTCGCTGCCGGAGCTGTGGCAGCACATCCTCGGTCTCAAGTACCCTCCGAAAGGCGAGATCTCGCCGACAGCACAGGATGCCAACTGGAAACTGGTGCGGTTGCTGCGGCGCGCCATCCGGCACATCCGAACGGCCAACGGCGGTGCCGCGCTCTCGGCCGAGCAGGTCTACGAATACATGCGCGCCAACAGCGCATCGATCACGTCCGATCCGGAGTGGAGCACCTACCTCGACGCACTCCCCGTCTACCGGCATGCGCTAACGCTGCGGGCCCATTCGCCGCTGCTCGCCTACATCCAGTGGGAGGTGAGTCCGCCGGCCGATCTCGCCGGTATCACCCACATCATCATCGACGAAGCGCAGGACGTGACCCCGCTCGGCTGGCTGCTGCTCGACGAGATCAACATTGAGGACCGGTGGACGGTGCTGGGAGATCTCAACCAGCGCCGCTCGGACTACACTCCGACGAATTGGCCTGAGATCTTGGACTTGATCGCGATCGAAGAAGACACCGCAACCTTCGAGCTGGCGATCGGATACCGGTCCACGCGCCCGATTTTGGAGTTCGCTACCCGGCTGCTTCCGCGCGGTGAGCGGGTGGTCAACGCCTTCCAGCACGAGGGGCCGGTCCCTGTCGTCGAGAAGGTTCGACCGGCAGAGGTCGGGGACGCGGTCGCAGAGCAGGTCGAGCGGCTTCTGACCGCATACCCGTTGGGCACGGTTGCCGTCGTCGGCCCGGATACCGGAGCGGTCCGACGCAGTCTCCGCTCGCGCGGGTGGGCCGGGTCCATGCACGATTTGAGCCCCTGGGAGCGTGATGGCCGAGAGGTGACCGTGCTGGACCCCGACTCGGCCCGCGGCATCGAGTTCGATGCGGTGGTGGTGGTGGAGCCGGCGGACTTCAGACGGAACCGCGGGCACCAGGGGCCGCTGTACACGGCGCTGACGCGGGCGAATCGGGAGTTGGTGGTGGTGCATGCGAAGGGGCTTCCGGACGCGCTGCGGCGGAAGTAGCGTGGTCAGTCGAACGATTGCTCCCGGCCATCCAAATGGGAGTCACGCCGAGGGCGCCACACCTGTCGGTGCATCCCGGTATGTTTTCGATGCAAGTGCGGTCTCGCTCGTTGGAAGGGTTCCTGTTGCGTGAGTACCGATCTGACGACAGCCGGATTTCCCGGGGGCCGTTGCCGGCGGATGTCATGGGAAGTCAGTAGGTGACCGCTATGGACATCTTCCGCGTACATCAAGAGCTCATTGACGACTACCGGCTGTTCACGACCAGCGCTATCGAGCCGCGTGACCCGCGGGTCAGCCAGCACGTCCAGGACGAGCTCGCCAAGCAGACGCAGTGGCCCGAGCCGTGGCTGTCACTGAACCCGATGTTTGCCTCGGGGGGATCGATCGACGCCCTCGTCACGGAAGGCTTGTTGCACCCGGAGTGCGCGAAGATCTTCCGCCCCAAGAGCGGTATGACGGATATCGGCACGACACCGATCACACTGCACCGCCACCAGCGGGAGGCGATTGAGACCGCAAAATCCGGCAAGAGCTATGTGCTGACCACCGGCACTGGGTCGGGCAAGTCGCTGGCCTACATCATCCCGATCGTCGACTATGTCCTGCGGCAGGAGCCGCGCCAGTCCGGGGTGAAGGCGATCATCGTTTACCCGATGAACGCTCTGGCCAACAGTCAGGTCGGTGAGTTGGAAAAGTTCCTGCGCTATGGCTACGGCGAGGGCAACGAGCCGGTGACGTTCGCCCGCTACACCGGCCAGGAAAAAAACGAGCAGCGCGACCAAATCCTGCGCAATCCGCCGGACATCCTGCTCACCAACTACGTGATGCTGGAGCTGATGCTTACCCGCCCCGAGGAGCGTCGCCGGTTGGTCGGTGCGGCGGAGGGGCTGCCGTTCCTGGTCCTCGATGAGCTGCACACGTACCGCGGGCGTCAGGGTGCCGACGTCGCGATGCTGGTGCGGCGGGTGCGGGGAGCCTGCGCATCGCCGCAGCTGCAGTGCATCGGCACCTCGGCGACGATGGCCAGTGGCGGCAGCCTCGAAGACCAGCGGCGGGTGGTCGCCGAGGTCGCCAGTAGCTTGTTCGGAACCGCGGTCACCTCGGACCGGGTCATCGGGGAGACCCTGGACCGCGCCACCGTCGGTGACCCGGACGACGTCGACGGGCTGATGAGCGAGGTGCGCCGGGGCGGCGCAGCCGGTGGCTACGACGCGCTCGCGTCGTCGCCGCTGGCGACGTGGGTCGAGACCACGTTCGGGCTGACCACCGAGCCGCAATCCGGGCAGGTGATTCGGCAGCGGCCGGCTCGGGTGCATGACTCAGCGGCTCGCCTGGCCGACCGGACCGGTCGCACCGTCGATGAGTGCGAGCAAGCGATCCGCGCCACATTGTTGGCGGGGTCGGCTGTCGCGCATCCGAGCACGCGCCGGCCATTGTTCGCGTTTCGGCTGCATCAGTTCCTGTCTAAGGGCGACACGGTCTATGTGTCGATCGAGGAGGAACAGCGCCGCCACATCACGTCGCAGTATCAGGTGACGGTCCCGGGTCATCCGGATCAGCTGTTGATGCCGTTGGCGTTTTGTCGTGAGTGCGGGCAGGAGTACCTGGTGGTCGCACGCTCCACCCTCGGCAATGAGGCGGTCTACCGGGCGCGGCGGGACCGCGACGCCAGTGGTGGCGATCAGGCGAACGGATATCTCTACATCTCCACCGACCAGCCCTGGCCGGTCGATCCATCGTTGGAAGGGCGGTTGCCGGACTCCTGGTTGATCGACGGCGAGATCATCGACCGGCGCAAGCAGTATCTGCCGCGGCGTATCCGGGTCGATGTGGGTGGCAATGAAGTCACCGGTGGTGGTGTGGAAGCGGCATTTGTGCCGGCGCCATTCCGGTTCTGCTTGCGCTGCAAAGTCTCCTACGAACAGGCCCGCGGCAGCGACTTCGCCAAGCTGGCCACCCTGGATGTGGAGGGGCGTAGTTCGGCGGTCTCGGTGCTGAGCACTTCGATCGTGCGGTCGCTGGACAATATTCCCGAATCCGAACTCAGCCGCGAGGCGCGCAAGCTGCTGACGTTCGTCGATAATCGCCAGGACGCAAGCCTGCAGACCGGCCATTTCAACGATTTCGTGCAGATGACTCAGCTACGCGGTGCGCTGCACCGGGCGGTGCAGCAGTCCGCGCTGCGCCACGACGATGTCGCTGAACGGGTGGTGGCAGCCCTGGGGCTGGCGTTCGCCGACTACGCTGCCAATCCGGAAGCCGTCTACGGGGCGCGAACCGCAGCGGAGCGGGCGTTTAAGGAATTCATTGAATACCGGCTCTACGCTGACCTGCAGCGCGGCTGGCGGGTGACGATGCCGAACTTGGAGCAGACCGGGCTACTGCGCATCGGGTACGAATCGCTGACCGAGATCGCTGCCGACGCCACGCTGTGGGACAAGGTTTACCCACCGTTACGCGATTCACAAGCGGGACAGCGAGAAGAGCTGTGCCGCATCGTTCTTGATGAGTTTCGTCGTGAACTGGCCGTGGACGTCGAGTGTCTGACCGACGATGGCTTCGATCGGGTCAAGCGGCAGTCCGATCAGCACCTGGCCGGGTTATGGGCGATCCCGCCGTACGAACCCCGCCCCCGTCCCGGGACGGTATCGACTGTCTCCGGGCAGAAGGGCACCCTTCGCGTCGATTTCCGGATGACCGGGCGATCGGCGGTCGGGCGCTACATCCGAGAACGCAGCGGTCTGACCCTCAATGGAGATCAACTCGATGTCGCCGACGCACAGAAGGTCATCGAGGACCTACTGGCGACCCTTGACCGCGCCGGCTTGCTGACGACGGTAGACCTGCCGGGAGCGACCGGCACCAACTACCGGCTCAAAGCCTCAGCGGTCATCTGGAACGCCGGCGACGGACAACACGGCGCACCCGATCCGCTGCGGCGTGGATTTGACCCAGACCAAGGAACCAGGGTCAACCCGTTCTTCCTCGACCTGTACCGCAACACTGCGGCCAATCTTGGCGGCATGCACGCCCGCGAACACACTGCGCAGGTATCTGCCGTCGACCGGGAGGGACGCGAGAAGCAGTTCCGCAAGGGTGATCTCAAGGTGATGTACTGCTCGCCGACGATGGAACTCGGTGTCGACATCGCCAGCCTCAACGCGGTGATGATGCGCAATGTGCCACCGACCCCGGCGAACTACGCCCAGCGCAGCGGCCGCGCCGGCCGGTCCGGGCAGCCCGCACTGGTTACCACCTACTGCGCCACCGGAAACGCCCACGATCAGTACTACTTCCGGCGCTCGGAGGATATGGTCGCCGGTTCGGTGGCCGCCCCGCGACTGGACCTCACCAACGAGGCACTGCTGGCCTCACATCTGCATGCCCTGTGGCTGGCCGAGACCCGCGCGAGTCTGCACACCCGAATGCCGCAGCTGCTCGACGTTGAAACGGAAGACATGCCAGTGTCGGCGGATCTGCGCCGTGCCCTGGCCGATCCGGATGCGGTGCGGCGGGCCACCGATCGTGCCGCCGAGCTAGTGGCGCCGTTCGTCACAGACTTGGAACGCACCGCGTGGTGGTACGACGGCTGGGCCGAAGCGGTGATCGCCAACGCGGAGAGCCAGTTCGACCGCGCCTGCCAACGATGGCGGGAGCTGTACCGGGCGGCGCTGGATGACCAGAAGGAGCAGAACCGGATCATCCTGGACCCCACCGTGCCGAAACGGGCCAGGGAGGCAGCCGAGGCGCGCCGACGTGACGCTGAAGGCCAGCTGCGGTTGCTGCGCAACGAGGACACCGACCAGGCGTTTTCAGATTTCTACACCTACCGCTACTTCGCCTCTGAGGGCTTCCTTCCCGGCTACAACTTCCCGCGGCTGCCGCTGGCCGCCTACATCCCGGGGACACGCCAGAGCGCCGGGCGCCGCGAAGGCGGGGACTATCTGCAGCGACCGCGCTTCCTGGCGATCAGCGAGTTCGGCCCCGGCGCGATTATCTACCATGAGGGTGCGCGCTACGAGGTTAAACGCATCCAGGTGCCGATGACTGCCGGTGGTATCGGCACCGTCGAACTTCAGGACGCTTACCGGTGCGACTCCTGCGCGTACCACCATGTGCGGCGCCCGGGCCTGGATGTGTGCGAGAACTGCGGTGTGGCGCTGGGGCAGCCGCAGCATGGGTTGATGCGGATGCAGACGGTGTTCACTCGCCGCCGCGAACGCATCTCCAGCGACGAGGAAGAACGACGGCGGGCTGGGTTCGAGCTCCGCACCTCCTACCGATTCAGCCAGCACGGCCCACGCCTGGGTCGGCTCGACGCAACAGCGTGGGTGGCAGACGGTCAGGAGTTGGCGGCGTTGAGCTACGGCGACACCGCTACCGTGCGGGTCACCAACGTGGGCCGGCGCCGCCGCAAGAATCCCAACGAGCTTGGCTACTGGCTGGACACCGTCAAGGGCGACTGGCTCAGTGAGAAAGCCGCTGAGGATGCCACCCCCCAGGACGACGGCCTGGGAGATGCCGCCGATGTGCCGACCAAGCACAAGGTGATCCCGTATGTCGAGGACACCCGCAACATCCTGGTGCTGCGACTGGCGGCGCCGGTCTCCATCGAGGTCGCCACCAGCCTGCGGTATGCGTTAGAACGCGGCATGGAAGCCGAGTTTCAGCTGGAGGACTCCGAGCTGTCCAGCGAAGCCCTGCCAGATGATGCTGATCGCGGTCGAATGTTGTTCACCGAATCCGCCGAGGGAGGCGCCGGGGTGCTGCGTCGGCTGCACTCTGAACCCGACGCGCTGGCCCGCGCGGCCCGTCAAGCCCTGCAGATCACCCACTTCACTGCTGACGGCAGCGACCTCGGTAAGGCGGATGGTGCGCGGGAACGATGCGAAAAGGCCTGTTACGACTGCTTACTGTCGTACTCAAACCAGTATGAGCATGAGGTCATCGATCGGCACGCTGTGCGAGACCTGCTGCTGGAACTCGTCTCGGCCACCACCGTCGCGGCCACCGCGGATCAGGCGCGTGACGATCGGACCGAGCAGCTTCGCGCTCAATGCGAATCGGAGTTGGAACGCGACTTCATCGAACTGTTGATCAGCCACGAATTCGCACTGCCCGACGCGGTGCGGAAAAAGATCGCTGGCGTCACGGCTCACTTTGCGTTCCACGGCGACGATGCCGGCCTGGCGGTGTTTGTCGGATCCGAGCCGCTCGGTGATACCGGTGAGATTGAAGACGCGTTGATGGACGCCGGGTATTCGCCACTGTGGTTGCGGGCCGGCGAGGACTGGTTGGCTCAGCTGAAGCGTCACTCATATGTATTCGGCGAAGGAAGGGTGTAGCAGTGGGTTTCGCCCCCGGGAATCTGGTGACTGCACGTGGCCGCGAATGGGTGGTGCTGCCCGACAGCACTGACGACTTTCTGGTCCTCCGCCCGATCGGCGGCATCGATGACGATATCGCCGGCGTGCTGGTCAGCGAAGGTGTCCACCCGGCGACATTTTCACCGCCGCAACCCGACGACATCGGTGATCACCTGAGCGCATCCCTGCTGCGCAGTGCGCTGCGCATCGGGTTCCGCTCCACCGCCGGCCCTTTCCGTAGCCTTGCCTCGATCGCGGTCGAACCGCGTGCCTACCAACTCGTCCCGTTGATGATGGCGGTGCGCCAAGACGTGGTGCGGCTGCTGGTCGCCGACGATGTCGGCATCGGCAAGACCGTCGAAACTGCGCTGATCGCCACCGAACTGCTCCAAGTCGGCGACGCCCGCGGACTGAGCGTGCTGTGCAGCCCGGCGCTGGCCGAACAGTGGCAGGGCGAACTGCGCGCCAAGTTCGGGCTGGAAG
Source organism: uncultured Mycobacterium sp. (assembly GCA_964397355.1). Taxonomy (GTDB): domain Bacteria; phylum Actinomycetota; class Actinomycetes; order Mycobacteriales; family Mycobacteriaceae; genus Mycobacterium. The sequence goes on from CAYNJD010000010.1 coordinate 7,529, forward strand.
CCGAACTGGTATTGCCCAGCACGGTGCGCCGACTGGAGCGTGGCCGTATCGGTGCGGAGTCGATCTTCGAGCGCTACCCGATCACGGTGGTCTCCACCGACTTCATCAAAAACGCCCGTCGCCGCTATGAGTTTCTGCGCACCTGCCCGGATCTGGTGATCGTCGACGAAGCCCACACCTGTGTCACCGACTCCACAACCGGCGGCAGGGGACGCACCCAACGCTATGAGCTGATCCGTGAACTGGCCGCTGACTCATCCCGGCACCTGATCCTGGCCACCGCCACCCCGCACAGCGGTAAGGAGGAGGCCTTCCGAAACTTGCTTGGGCTGCTCGACCCCGACCTGACCGCTGTGGATCTGGAGAAGAAATCCGGCCGGGAGCTGCTGGCGAAGCATTTTGTGCAGCGCCGCCGCGCCGACATCCGCCGCTACCTCGATGAGGACACCCCGTTCCCCAAGGACCGGCTCTCCACTGAGGTCCCCTACACACTCAGCCGCGAATACCACGCCCTGTTCACTAAAGTTCTCGACTACGCTCGCGAAACCGTCCGCACCGAAGACGGCGGGCTGGCCCGGCGGGTCAATTGGTGGTCGGCGTTGGCGCTGCTGCGGGCGTTGGCATCCTCCCCGCGCGCCGCAGCGCAGACTCTGCGCACCCGCGCGGCGGCGGCTGCCGCCGCCTCCCCGGAGGAAGCCGACGCGATCGGCCGGGCCATCGTGCTCGACCAGCCCGACGACGAGGTGATCGAAGCCGCCGACACCACCCCCGGCGCCCAAACCGATGGTCCCGGCAGTGACACAAAAACGCGGCGGCTGCGGGCATTCCTCGCCGAGGCGCAGAAGCTCGAAGGCAAGCCGGACAAGAAGGTCACCGCACTGATCAAAAGCGTCAAAGAACTGTTGCAGCTGGGATGCGACCCGATCGTGTTCTGCCGGTTCATCGAGACCGCTGATTATGTCGCCGAACAACTGTTGGCCGCACTCGGCAAGAACGTTACGGTCCGCGCGGTCACCGGCGCCCTGCCGCCCGACGAACGCATCGCTCGCATCGACGAGCTGGCCGCAACCCCGGGCCGGCATGTGCTGGTCGCCACCGACTGCCTCTCCGAAGGGGTCAACCTGCAAGACAATTTCCAGGCCGTGATCCACTATGACCTGGCCTGGAACCCCACCCGCCACGAACAGCGCGAAGGCCGGGTGGACCGGTTCGGCCAGACCGCCGACACCGTGCGCACCGTGATGCTCTACGGGCGCGACAACCAGATCGACGGCATCGTGCTTGAGGTGTTGCTGCGCAAACACAAGGCCATCCGCAAGGCGACCGGAGTGTCGGTGCCAGTGCCCGACAGCAGCGATGCCGTGGTGCAGGCGCTGATGGAAGGCCTACTAATGCGAGGCGAAGATGCGGAACAGCTCAGCCTGGACCTCGGGGTTCAGGAAAAGCGCGAATCCCTTTATGGAGAATGGGAATCAGCAGCCGAACGCGAGAAGATCGCCCAAACCAAATACGCCCAGCACGGCATCAAACCCGAGGAAGTCGCAGCAGAACTACACGAGACCCGGGAAACCCTGGGCACCAACACGCAAGTCGCCGAGTTCGTCGAACAGGCGATGCGGGCGCTGCGCTCTACTGTGACCGCCGCCGACACCGGGTTCACCGCCACCCTGGGGCCGTTGCCGCTGGGCCTGCGCGACGCCTTGCCGCCCGGGCGCAACGACCCGCTGCACTTCGCCACCGACCTTCCGGTGCCCCGCGGTGAAGCGGTGCTCAACCGCACCGACGCGTCAGTTGAGGCCGTTGCCAACTACGTGCTCGAATCCGCCCTGGACCCGAACCTGTCCGACGAACAACGCCCGGCGCGGCGCTGCGCGGTGGTCCGCACTGATGAGGTAACCACCCGTACCACGCTGCTGGTGGTGCGCTACCGCTTCCATCTGCAGCTGCCGGCGCGTACCGGAACCCGCCAACTGGTCGCTGAGGACGCCGCAACACTGGCGTTCGAAGGAGCCCCCGCCCAGGCGCGGTGGCTACCGCCGGACACGGTGCAACCCCTACTGGTCGCCCGCCCGTCCGGCAACATTCCCGCCGCCCAAGCCGAACAGTTCCTGTCCCGCGCCCTCGACGGACTGCCCGACATCGCGCAGCACCTCGCCACCCACGGTGAACAACTAGCCACTAGCCTGCGCGACGCGCACCGACGGGTGCGCCACGCCGCCGCCGAAGTGGTGCGCGGGCTGAAGGTGAGCGTCGAGCCCGGCGCCGACGTGCTGGGTGTATTCGTGTTCGTACCACCGACCGGAGGCGGGAAATGAGCGGCGGCGCAGCGACATTCGTCGGCGTTCGGATTCAAGGCGGGCTGCTGCCCGCCGACCTACTGGCCCGGCTGGCCAGTCGCAGCGACATCGATGGCCTGATGTCGAAGGACTACCACCTGGCCGCTGGGGAATCGGTCACCGACGCCGCCAACCGGGTGTGGGCCTATCTGCGCGGTGCGTGGACCGCCTACCGCGAGGCTCTGGCGGCGCTGCCCGACACCGACGCGGCGACCTCGCTGACCCGGGAACGGTTCACATTGGTGCTGCTCGACCAGCTCGGTTACGGCCGGGTTCCCACCACGCCCAAGGGCGGCATCACGGTGGGGGAGCACAGCTTCCCGGTCTCACACCACTGGGGTGTGGTGCCGATTCACCTGCTCGGCCGGATCCCGCTGGACACCCGCACCAAAGGGGCGGCCGGCGCCGCCGGGGCGTCACCGCAGTCGATGGTGCAAGAACTGCTCAACCGCTCCGACGAGCATCTATGGGCGCTGCTGGCCAACGACTCCACGCTGCGGCTGCTGCGCGACTCCACCTCACTGGTTGGCGCCGCCTATGTCGAATTCGATCTGGAGGCCATCTTCGACGGCGACCTGTTCGCCGATTTCCTGCTGCTGTACATGCTGTGCCAGCAGTCGCGGCTGGAGGTGCGAGACCCCGAGGTGGGCCCGGCGTCCTGCTGGCTGGAGCAGTGGCGCCAAGACGCCTTCGACACCGGCTCGCGGGCATTGAATTTGTTGCGCGACGGCGTCGTCGACGCCCTGCAAACCCTGGGCACCGGATTTCTCACCCACCCCGACAATCACGCACTGCGCCAACACCTGGCCGACGGCACCCTCACCGTCGCCGACGTGCACCATGGGTTGCTGCGGGTGGTCTACCGGCTGCTGTTCACGTTCGTCGCCGAAGACCGCGGCGTGCTGCTCGACCCCAACGCCGACCCGACCGCGAAACAGCGCTATCTGGACTACTTCGCCACCGACAAGCTGCGACGCATCTCCCGGCGCCGCCGCGGCGGCCGCTATGGCGATCGTTGGCAGGCTCTGACCCTGGTGTGGCGCGGCCTCGGCGACGAAAACGGACTACCTCAGCTCGGCCTGCCCGGCATCGGCGGCCTATTCGAGCCCGGTGAACTGGACTTCCTTACCGACCACGCGCTGAGCAACGCCGCCCTGCAATCGGCAGTGCGCTCCCTGTCGCTGGTACGTGAACCCGACTCGCAGGTACTGCGGGTGGTCGACTACCGCAACTTGGGTGCCGAAGAACTGGGCAGTATCTACGAGGCGCTGCTGGAGTTCATGCCGTCTTGGGATCCAGCGACCAAGACCTGGCAGTTGGCGGTGTCGTCGGGAAACCAGCGCAAGGACACCGGCACCTACTACACCCCGACCTCGCTGGTGGAGTCGCTGCTGGACACTGCACTGGACCCGGTGCTCGACGACGCGCAGAAGTCCAACGACCCCGAAGCCGCACTGCTGGCCGTGACGGTCTGCGACCCGGCCTGCGGCAGTGGGCATTTCCTGGTCGGCGCTGCTCGGCGCATCGCCAAACGCGTCGCGCACATCCGCACCGGCGACCTCGAGCCCGCCCCGGCGGCGGTCCGCGCCGCGCTGCACGACGTGGTGGCACGCTGCATTTACGGAGCCGACCTGGACCCACTGGCTGCCGAGCTGGCCAAGGTATCGCTGTGGATGGAAACCCTCGACCCCGGCCGGCCGCTGACCTTTCTGGACGCCCAGATCAAGGTCGGCAACGCCCTGATCGGCACTACCCCCAAGCTGCTCGCCGATGGGCTGCCCGACGAGGCGTTCAAACCGATCGAGGGCGATGACAGGAACATCGCCAGGACACTGGCCAGGCAGAACCGGGCCGAACGTACCGCCCAGGGCAGCCTGTTCGACATCGACATGGCCGCCGCCACCGCTGCACTCGGCGAGCAGGTCCAGCAGGTGGTGTCTGCCCCGGCGCTGTCGCTGGCTGATGTACACCTGCAACGCAAACGCTTTCGCGCCCACACTGACTCGCAAGCCTACCGGCGGCAGCACCTGGCCGCCGACGCGTGGTGTGCGGCGTTCGTCTGGCCGAAAACCCCCGGCGCCGCCACCGCACCGACACACGCGACCATCGCCGCACTCGCCGCCGGTGAAGACGCCCTAAGTGACGCGTCCCGCGACGAGGTGGCGCGGCTGGCCGCCGAATACCGGTTCTTCCACTGGCATCTGGAGTTTCCGCACCTGTTCCCGGTCACCGCCGGCGGCGACGGTGTTAACCCCGCTACCGGCTGGGCCGGCGGGTTCTCGGTGATTATCACCAACCCGCCGTGGGAACGGGTCAAACTGCAGGAACAGGAGTTCTTCGCCGCCCGCGACCCCGACATCGCCGCCGCCCCGAACGCGGCTGCCCGCAAGAGGCTCATCAAGGAACTGTTGACCACCAACCCGGGCCTGCACGCGGCGTTCCTCGCCGCCAAACGACGAGCCGAGGGTGCGTCGCATTACCTGCGCAACTCTGGCCGGTATCCGCTGGCCGGGCGCGGTGATATCAACACCTACCAGGTGTTCGCCGAGAACGACCGCAACCTGATCGCCGGCGCCGGGCGGCTCGGGATCATTCTGCCCACTGGCATCGCCACCGACGCCACCACCCAGTACTTCTTCAAAGACCTCGTCGAACACGGCTCCATCGCCAGCCTCTACGACTTCGAAAACCGCAAGCCACTCTTCGAGGCAGTGGATAGCCGCTTCAAGTTTTGCTTGCTGACCCTCGTCGGGCGCGACAGCCGCGAACCCGAAGCCGACTTCGCGTTCTTCGCCCACGACCCCACCGACCTGCAACGGGCGAACGTCTGCTTCACGCTCAGCCCCGAAGAGATCACCCTGCTCAACCCCAACACCGGCACATGTCCGGTGTTCCGCACCCGCCGCGACGCCGAAATCACCCTCGGCATCTACCGGCGCGTCCCGGTGCTCATCCGCGAGGGCGACCCGGACGGAAACCCCTGGGGTATCAAGTTCATGACGATGTTCCACATGTCCAACGACGCGCACCTGTTCCACACCCGCGAGGAGTTGGAAGCCGACGGATGGACGCTGCGCGGCAACGTGTTCGAGCGCGGCAAGCAGCGGATGCTGCCGCTGTATCAGGGTATGATGGCGAATTTCTACAATCATCGCGCGGCCGACGTCGTCCGGAGCGCAACAGCGACCAAACGCCAAAATCAACCCCGCTATCTCACCGATGCTGAACTCGCGGAACCAGACCGACTGGCAATGCCCGCGTATTGGGTCAGTGAGCAGGAACTTCCAGACGACGCGAGATCCTGGTTGGTGGCTTATTCGTGGGTGACGAGCCCGACCAACGAACGGACGATGGTTGCCTACCCCCTCCCAAAGGCAGCGGTTGGGAACAGTTCCCCGCTTGTACTGACCGACAACGCTGCGCCGCTACTCGCCATTCTGTCGAGCTTCGTACTCGACTACGCACTTCGGCAAAAACTGGGCGGTGTCAATCTGACCTACACCTACGCGCAACAACTACCTGTGCTGACCCCGGGCACACTGAAAGGGGCGGCGCGGTGGGACGCCGGAAAATCCATCGAATCCTGGATTGTCCAACGTGTTGCCCAACTGGTCTATACAGCGGTAGATATGTCTGGGTTCGCCGCTGAGTATGGTCTCGGTCCGAAGCCCTTCCGCTGGAATCCGGTTAAGAGAGATGCGCTCCGTGCCGAACTCGACGCCGCCTTCTTCCATCTCTACGGCATCGAGCGTGACGACGTCGACTACATCATGGAGACGTTCCCTATCGTCAAGCGCAAGGACATCGCCGAACACGGCGATTACCGCACCAAGAGAATGATTCTGGAGGTCTACGACGCGATGGCCGAAGCCGAGCGGACCGGGGTGCCCTATGCGTCACCGCTCGACGAACAAGTCACGACAGACAAGGCAAGCGCGCGATGAGTGAGGTCGAGGTGGGGACGTTCGCCAGTGAAACCGCCATCGCGGTCGAAACAGTCGGTCGTCGAATCATCGATTCGGGTCTGGGCAAAGACGATTCGCTGCTCACACCGGGTCAGCCGATCTGGACCATGGCGAACCTGGAAGAACTGACCCGCGATTATGTGGACCGGCCGGACGCCGGTCCCGGCGGGTTCTTCGAAAAGTTGAAGATCCAGTTGGCCGACTCGTCGCCGGGGGCGGTACAGCTTTTCGCCGAGCTGCTGATCCTCAACACCCTCCCCATTGAGAACCTCGGCGGTCCGCTGAAGGTTAAGCAGGTCGAGAACGTGCTCAACATGAGCAGCCACCCGGCCGCACTGCCGCAGGATGTCGAAGCTGCGCTCTCGGGTGGTGGCGTGTTCCACGGCGGGCAAGCCTTCACCACCTACCGCTGGGCGCAGATCGTATACCTCATCGAGCTCGCCCGGCACTTCAAATCGTTGCCCGAGCAGCGACAGGTTGACGCCCTCGACGACCCACTGATTTTCCGGGAGGAGGTCAACGCCGTCCCCACCGGTCAGGCTGCGCAACGCCAGTCGCTACTATATCTGGCCTTCCCGCGTTTCTACTTGCCGGTCGTCAACGTCGAGCATCGAAAGTTGTTGCGCGACAGCTTTGCCGGGAAATACCTCGCTTCTCCCTCCGGCGATCTCGACACTGACATAGCCCGGATTTACGAGGCCATCACCGATGAGGCGCATGGCCATGTCGACCTCTACGCCACACCCTGGGTGGAACGCTGGCTGAAAAAGCCGGAGCAGCCAGTGCGTCACGCCTGGCGAGTGCAGGGCTCCAATGTCAAAGGCCAGGACATGGTGCCGATCTGGCGGCGGAAGGGCACCATCTCGCTGGCGGCGAGTCTGCTGCGGCCCATCGCCGCCGATATCAGTCGAGACGAGCTCAAGGCACTCGTCGAAGAAGACTACGGCTCGTCTGGCTACGCCCAGCGCCAAGAGAAACTCGACGAATTCTTCGCGTTCCTCAACCGAATGCACCCGCAGGATCTCGTCGTCACCGTCAGCCAGGGCCGAGTGTACTTCGCGACGGTCACCGGTACGGCCGACTACGTCAACAGCAGCGATGGCCGTTCAAACCTGCGACGCACGGTGAAATGGTACGAAACCGCGCTGCCGTTGGCCGAGTTGCCCAGCGAGGTCTCGGCCCGGATGAGTGCCCAGGGGGAGGTGCTGGACCTCAGCCAACACCTCGACGCCTTGCTCGCCCTCGCCGAGCGCCGGCGGGTCACACCGCGTCCCAGTGTGCTGCATCTGCCCGACGCCACCGAGGGCCTAGCACAACGACTGCATGTGCCGCGAGAGTGGTTACAGGAGTGCGTCGAGTTGCTTCGCGACCGGCCGCAGCTGATTTTCTACGGCCCGCCCGGTACCGGAAAGACTTACATCGCGCAGGAACTCGCCCAGCACCTGACCGGCGAGGAAAACGTCAAGATCGTTCAGTTCCACCCGGCCTACTCCTACGAAGACTTTTTCGAGGGCTACCGCCCGGCCGGCCAGAGCGGCGGCCAGGTCGGCTTTGCGCTGACCCCAGGGCCACTGCGGTCCCTGGTCGACCGCGCCAGCGACAACCCCGACGCCGTCTACGTACTGATCATCGACGAGATCAACCGCGGCAACCTCGCCAAGATCTTCGGCGAACTGTACTTCCTGCTGGAATACCGCGACAAATCCATCGACTTGCTGTACTCAGCGGACAACACCGAACCGTTCTCACTGCCGAAGAACATCGTCATCCTCGGCACGATGAACACTGCTGACCGCTCCATCGCACTGGTCGACGCCGCCATGCGCCGCCGATTCGCCTTCGTGGCCCTGCACCCGTCGGAAGAACCAACGCAAGGACTGCTGCGCCGGTGGCTTGCTGCCAAACACCACCCGTCTCGAACAGCAGACCTGCTCGACGAACTGAACTCCCGAATCGACGATCCAGACTTCAAGATCGGGCCGTCGTACTTCATGCGCCCCGCAGTCTACGGCGACGACGGACGCGGACTGGAGCGGGTGTGGCGCACCGCGATCCTTCCGCTGTTAGAGGAGCACCACTACGGAGACCGATCGGTAGACGTATCGGCCAGATACGGGCTGCAGGCAATCCGAAAAGCTGTGCAGGCCAAGTCCGCTGGCGGTGCCCCAGCTATCGACTCAACAATGGAAGACGATGACGACGCCGGCGCCGCTGATCATCAGTGAGGGCGGTGATCCGCAGACTGTCGAGCTGACCGGGCCTGAGTACCGGACGCTGCGTCAGCTAGCACTGGTCAACGTCATACCCACGCCCGATGCCGGCTGGTACGAGATCACGGCCGGGCGCAAGGTCGGTACAGTCACGTTAGAAGACCGTCAAATCATCGTCCGCCCCAAGATCACCGACCTGAATCGGCTGCTGTTTCTGATCGGATACGCCACGGACCCGGGCATCTGGCGTGATGAGTACGTCGACCTCGTCAGTGACGAGGAACTGCTGCCCGGCATCGCAGAGGCATTCAGCCGTCTCGCGTCACGCGCGGTCGAACAGGGCTTGCTGCAGGGTTACCGGACGGTCTCCGACACGCTGCCGGTGCTGCGCGGGCGACTGCTTGCCGGTGAACAGATGACCCGGCTCTACGGGCTGCCGGTCCCGGTCGCCGTCGAGTACGACGAATTCACCGTCGACATTGCCGAGAATCAACTCTTGCTGGCGGCCGCGTTGCGGCTGCTGACCGTGCCGCGGATTAGTGAGGTGGCGCGCCGGCGGTTGCAGCGGCTGCGGTGCACTCTGGCGGATGTCTCAGTGCTGTCTCGGGGAGCCGTTCTTCCTCGGTGGCAGTCGACCCGGCTCAACACCCGCTATCACGTTGCACTCCGGTTGGCGCAGATCGTTTTGGCAGCGGAATCTTTCGAACACCGCATCGGCGATCTCCGAGTATCGGGCTACATGTTCGACATGTGGCGGATCTTCGAAGACTTCGTCACCGTCTCGCTAGGTGAATCTCTGGCCGCGCGGGGATTGCGGTGTGAGATGCAGGCAGCGCTGCATCTCGACGACCAGCGTCAGGTGCCGATGCGACCCGACCTGCTGTGCCACGTTGACGGGGCGCCAGTGGCGGTCGTCGATGCCAAGTACAAGGCCGAGCGCCCCGAAGGCTTCCCTAACGCTGACCTGTACCAGATGCTCGCCTACTGCACGGTTCTCGGCCTAAGCGACGGACACCTGGTGTATGCGAAGGGCAACGAGCCGGTCAGTGTTCACAGGGTGCAGAACGCCGACGTGACCATCCACTGCCACGCGCTCGACCTGGCTTTGCGGCCGGCTGAATTGCTTGCGCAGATTGCCGAGTTGGCCAGCCACTTTTCGACAATCACGATGGAAAAGGAGTGCAGTGACTGATCCGGAAGCATTTCGTCTCGACACCCGCGATCTTGCAGTCGAATCCGGATGGGAGCACGAGTACCTCTCGCGGATGGACGAATTCACCAAGGACGGCGCCACGGTCCTCGTTCAGTACGCATCTGACGACACCATCACCAGCCTGACACGGTCCCGGCCGGGCCGTGCTGATGAAAGCTTCTCGGAAGAATCGCCCGGCAAGAACGATCGGCTCCGGGTGTGGTTGACCGGTCGGCCTTCGGCGCCTGTACGGCCAAAGGGCGCCGACCTGTTCCACGGGCTGAAGATCGTGTTCGACTCTCACGGCACTGATCCCTGGGCGCCGCAGGATTTCGTTGACGCCGTCGAAGACCCGGCCGACCATGCTTTCCTGCGGACGATTTTGGAACGGGTGCACGCGACGAGCCAGCTGCCGGCGATGGGCCATTTTGGCCACCTCTTCTTCGGGCAGCGCCCACGTGGCGGGATGTTCGTCCATCCGTTCATGCGGAAGTATCCGCCCTACAAGTTCATGATTAGCAATTCCGGGCAGTTGATGGTCGCCGGCTGCTGGAAGGGCAACTTCGGCGCCACCGGGCACCCCGGTTTTGCGGAGTTGGCCTCGATGCTGGGGCTCGACCACACCGGACCAGCGTCGTGGAGCCTGGTCTCCGGACTCGACCCCGGCAAGCTTTGGGAGGTCGGCGAAAGGGTCTCGCGTGCCATCAACACATGACGCCACCTGGGTTCGCTTCGGGAGCTCCTGGTAAGGCACGTCGGCGTCACTCAGCCGCTCCGGTGGGTGGGAACTGAACCCCGAGCCGCGACTGCAGCTCACCGGAGAGTGGCGTCAGCAACCGGAACGTCACCAACATCGGCTTGGACCCTTCGTGGCTGAGCGGCACCACCCGGCCGAGGTACGTGAACGCCCCGTCGGTCGATTTTCGCCGCATCCACAATTCGATGGACTTGCCGGTCTTGAGCGCGTCGAGAATCTCCTTGCCCTTCTTGCCCCCGGGCGCCGTGGAGGACTGCGAGCTCCACACGAAGATGTCGGGGGCTTCGAAATCCTCGACGTAGGGCGTGCGATCTGCGCGTTTCACCAACGTAGCGAACAAGATCGCGTGCTGCTCAAGTGATACGTGGCCCGACTGCCAATTACCCGGGTTGAAGGCCTCGCCGTAGAGCGCCGGGACATCGCCCCTCTTGAACTGCTCGCCAATCCGCGACGCCAGGGGGTTGACATCGTGCTGGTCGAGCCTCGATACGAGCCGGGCAACCGGTCGCATATCGGAGCGGCCCTCGATCGGCGCCACAGCGGGATTCTTCGATTCCAGCAGATAGCTAGAACCTTGCCGGCGCAGAACCTTGAGCGTACCGGCGACGCCTGACTTTCCGGCCGTCTCGACCAACACCGGCTGGTCTACGTAGTCACGCGCCGATCCGCCGGTGATCCACTCGAACAGCAGCGGGTCGCCGTGGCGGATCGGGTCTGGTCCGCCGTCCATCGAATCACCGTGGGCGAAGCACACGAAGTGCCTTGACGGTGCTAGCTGGTGATCAGCCTGGCGCCGGATGGCGATCTCGGTGGCCGAGTGGTCGCTCCACGATGTCGCCGCATCCGGCCCGCACGCCACGGTGTAGTCGCTGAAGAACGGCACGTAATCAACGTCAAGACCGTCAGAAGCCGCCGCGCCGGGACGCAGCACCAGGGTGCCGTCGATCTGATCGAGCTCCACGGTGTGCGAGGTTCCCGGATGCCCCGCCGATGGCCCGAACCAGCCTCGCAGCAGCCCCGGCAGCGCGTTCCCTGCCAAGCCGTTCCGAGTGGCCAGGGCGATCGCGCCCTTGGCGAACGACGCGTCGTATTCGACGCCATCGGCGATAAACGAAGCGTGTCCCGACGGCAGGTCCGGATGCTGCCGTCGGTCCAATCGAATGACGGGATGCCCGTTCGCATAGGCCAGCCGGCAGGCCCACAAGCGGGTGGTCGAGGCATCTTTGTTGAGGAGGTAACTGGCCAGCCGGTACTCGATGAGCTCGGCAACCAGGGAGTCGAAAGTTTCGCCAAGGCCGTCGTCGATCATGAACGTCGGCGCGATCCGGTCGGCTTCCAAGCGGAACAACGCGTTTGGCCGAGCAACGCCCGATCCGCTACCTGCCAAGTGGGTGATCGGCCATTTCCGCCAGTATCCCGCCCACTTCTCCGCCGGCGCGCCAGCCAGGTCGGGGAACTCCTTGGCCGGCACTTCGCGAGCCAGCCGGGGATCAGCCAGCAGCAGCCCGCGGGAGGTGTCCGCGTTGCGCTCGATCGAATCCCCGGTGCGCAGCGCGCCGTCGTGCAGCAGCGCGCGGAGCGCTACCAGCTTGTAGCTCTTGGTGATGCTCTCGGTTTGGAAGCCGCGTAGCGTGTCGCCGTGGGCGTCGACGACGGCCGCCTCGCGCTCATCAAGCAGGTCGGCAGTCCGCAGGAAGGCGAACCAACTGCCGTGCTTGGCGGTCACAATCGCCGGATCGTGGCCGGCCCGGAAAGCCTGTGCAGCCGTGGGACGCAGTCCTTCCTCCGCCAGGAACGACCGGCAGTATTCCTCGATCGCATCGTGGGCGGTAGTGCGCGACAGCTGGCGCAGCATCTCCACCACCGTTAGGTCGTAATCGACCGAACAGCCATCGGGAAGCCCGAATTCGCCCGCCTCCAAGGCTCGTAGAACCTGCAATGTCGTCGGTGCCTCTCGGCGACCCAGGCTTAACAGCGTGCGCGGTTTCAGTAGGAACGATCGGTGGTTGCCGATGAAGTCGATCACCACCAGCGCATCCTTGCCGTCCAAGGTTCGCAGGCCGCGGCCCAACTGCTGCAGGAATACCACCGGCGACTCGGTGGGCCGCAGCATCAGCACGGTGTCGATATCCGGTACGTCGAGGCCCTCGTTGAAGATGTCGACGGTGAAGATCATCTCCAGCTCGCCAGCGCGCAGCGCCTCGATCGACGCATGCCGCGGCGCGCTGGTCGGCCCGCTGTGCACCGAGGCGCAACGAATCCCGCGCGCGGCGAAGAACTCGCTCATGAAGTCCGCGTGGTGCTTGGTGACGCAGAACGCCAATGTGCGGGCACCGCGCTGCGACTGCCACTCATCGAACGCCGACTGGGCACGATCCTGGGTTTCGACGGCGGCTTCCAGGGCTGCCGGGTCGAACTTGCCGTTGCGCCAGGGGATTGGCGTGAAGTCGACTGGATCCGGTACACCCCAGTAGTGAAACGGCACCAACTCGTCGCGTTGGATGCCTTCCACGAGATCGCAGGAGAACGCCAGGTTGTCGGCGCAGAGTGCCAGCAGGTCGGCGCCGTCCATCCGATCCGGTGTTGCCGTCAACCCCAGCAGGAAGTTTGGGGTGAAGTGGTTGAGGACGTTGCGGTAGGTGACGGCCGCGGCGTGATGAAACTCGTCGACCACGATGTAGTCGAAGGCGTCGGGCGTGAAGGCGTCGAGGTTTCGTGACAGCGTCTGCACCGAGGCGAACACCACCTCGGCGTCGGGCTGCTTCTCGTCGCCGTAATACAGGCCCAACGAGGCCTGCGGGATCACTCGGCGGAACACGTCACGGCTCTGCTTCAGAATCTCCTCGCGGTGCGCAACAAACAGCACCCGTCCCACCTCGGGGCGTGCCGCGTCGAACGCCGCCAACCAGGTCTTCCCGAGCCCCGTTGCCATCGTCACCATTCCGGCGCGGAACCCGTCGGCGCGGGTTTGTGCTAACGCGCGCAGCGCCTCTTGCTGGATCGGGCGAGGTTCGGGTGGAGCTTCTGGTGCGTCGACGACTTCGACTGCTTGCGGAACGTATGCCGGCGCGGGTTGGTATGCCGCGATCAGTTCGTCGGTCAGCGGCCGGCTGCGCTCATCGCGCCACAGCGCCTGGAACCTTTCTCGCAGCTCAGCTGTGGCCCCCACCAGCAGGTTCCATTCGATACCACCGTCGAGGCCCGACCGGCTCAGGTTGCTGCTGCCCACGAAGGCGGCCTCGGCGCGCCCGTGCGACGAATAGAACAGATACGCCTTCGGGTGAAAACTGACATCCGGATCGTGAAAGACCCGGACGTCCAGCTCGTCGGGATGATCGTCCATCAGGTCGTGCAGCCGGGCGAGTGCGGCGAGCTCGGTCAGCGATAGGTAATCAGTGGTGAGAATCCGCACGGTGGCGGCGCGCTCCAGGGCGTCCTGAAGTGCCCCGATGATCAGATTCAGTCCGGACATCTTGATGAAGCTGACGACGATGTCGACGTGGTCGTAGTCGATGTCTCGCAGGTGCCGCACCAACTCGGGGAGTAGGAGCCGCAGCTGGCCGTCGACCAACAGTGGTGTCCTCGCCGTCAGACCGGGCTCTTCGGCGGTATCGGCTGGGGCGGCCAAGTAGTTGCCGCGCGAGGGGATCACGTGGCGTACACCGCCGCGCGGGTCCGCGACGTCGCCTGTGTAGCGGGGGATGACGTGGAGGTGCAGGTGGTCTACGGTTTGGCCGGCGGCCGTCCCGGAGTTGAAGCCCACGTTGAACCCGTCCGGTTCGTGGCGCTGCGCGATGTGGGCACTCACGTCGTCGACCAAGGCCATCAGATCGGTGCGTTCCTCCGGCGTGGCCGCCCACCAGTCGCTGATCTGGCGGCGCGACACGACCAGTGCGTGGCCTGGATTGACGGGGAAGGCGTCCCACACCGCGAAGGCGGACCGGTTCGAGGCAATCCACTCGGCGCGGGGGATGTCGAGGAACGGGGACTCCGGGGAGGGCATTTTTCGCTTTCGGGTCGGACAGCCGTTTCGTAACGGTTGGCCAGCATTATGCCCAGCAGCACCGACGGTGTCGCGTGATCGCGACGGCAAGACACCGGAGCAGCCGCTGTCCGTCGGTCCCGTGTGCGAAGCTGCGGGTTACTTCGGTGAAAGGACGTGACAGTGGACGGCGCGGAGCTCGGCGGTTCGGTCGAGGCGGAGGTCTGGGAACTGCTCGACGCCGACGAGACGGTGAGCGAAGAGACCGCCTACCTGGTCGCCGCGGCACTGCACGGGGACCACGAACTTGCCGAGCAGCTGGGCGACCAGGCCCCGGTACCCCAGCGCCCCGGCACCACGACGGCAGATACGCCGGCACCGTTGCGCGCGTTTCTGCGTTCGATCACGGTGTCGGGATTCCGCGGGATCGGCCCGCGCGCAACGCTGGAACTCAACCCGTACTACGGGATCACGGTGATCAGTGGCCGCAACGGATCCGGGAAATCCAGCTTCGCCGAGGCCCTGGAGTATGCCCTGACGGGTTCGAGCTACCGGTGGGACAACAAGAAGGGGCAGCACTGGGAAACCTCCTGGCGGAACCTGCATATGGGCGAGCCGGCGGCGATCGCCATCGACTTCGCCATGGAACCCGACGATGCGCGCGGCGGAACCACCGCCACCATCGGCGTCGACTGGGCGACGGGGGGCGAGCTGCACAGTGCTAGCCGCTGGTCACAGATCAAAGGGCAGAAGCGCCAGCCGGTCACCGCCCTCGGCTGGGACCAGGCACTGGAAACCCACCGCCCGCTTATGTCCTACGACGAACTCGGAGGGCGCCTGGAGGATTCCCCGTCGGCGCTGTACGACTCGCTCAACCGCCTCCTCGGGCTGGACCTGATCGCCGACGCCGACAACCGGCTCAAGGACGCCGAGAAACAGCTAAGCGGGCCACGCAAGGCCGCCAACGAGGGCCGCACCCAATTGCGCAAGGCCCTGGACAGCTCGTCGGACCCGCGCGCGGCACAGGCCAAGAAACTGACGGCGCGCACGCCCTACGACCTCGAGGCGATCACGGCGACGACGCTGGGCACCAACACCGCGCAGGCGGCCACCATCGCACAGCTGCGGGCGCTGGCCGCACTGGTCGTCCCCGAGCCGGTGAAAGCCACCGAGGTGGCAGGTGAGCTGCGGGCCGCGATCGATGACCAGGTGGCAGGCGCCGATGCCGCGGTGAAGGCGATGACCGCACGGGCGGCCCTGCTGCGCGAGGCGCTGCATCTGCACGCCGACATCGGTGACGGCGTCTGCCCGGTCTGCGAGACCGGGGCATTCGACGCCGCCTGGCGGACGGCAGCCGAGGAACGGTTGAAGGAAGCCGACGCGAGCACCGCCAAACATCAGGCGATGACGCAGCGGTTGGCGCGGGCGCGATCGGCGGCCGACGGCTTCTTCGGAACCGTGACCCACCAGCCGCCGATCGAAGGAGTCGAACTGGCTTCGCTGTCCGCCTTCAACGACGCGCTGACAAGTGCGCGGTCGGCGCCCGACAGCTTGTCCGACCTGCCGACCCACGTGGAGGTGGCGGCATTGGACATGGCTGAGGCCGCATCCGCACTCCGGGCCGAGGCCGCGCAGCGTGCCGCCGAGCTGGAGGATGCATGGGCGCCGATCGCCCGAGCGATCGCGTCGTGGGTCGAGCTGGAGGCTGCGGCCCGCAACGACGACGACCGCCTTGATCGCGTGAAGGCCGCGCTGAAGTGGTTACGCGCCAACGCCGAGACACTCCGGGAGCGGCGTCTCGCCCCGATGGTGGACCAGGCCCAGCGAATCTGGGGTCGCATGCGCCATGAGAGCAACGTCGACCTGGGGAGCATCACCCTTGAAGGAACCGCCACCCGGCGCCGTGCCGTCATCGACGGGACCGTGGACGGGGTACCGGCCGGAGCCTTGTCGGTGATGAGCCAGGGCGAACTGCACGCACTCGCGCTGGCGTTGTTCATCCCACGGGCGACCACCGCGGCCAGCCCGTTCCGGTTTATCGTGCTTGACGACCCGATCCAGGCGATGGACCCGGCTAAGATCGGCGGATTCCTTGACGTGTTGATTGAGCTTGCGAAGACCCGCCAGGTGATCGTTTTCTCCCACGACGACCGGCTGCCGGCAGCCATCCGCGCCCGCTCGGTGCCCGCACAACTGCTCGACGTCACCCGAGAGCAAGGGTCGGTAGTGGTGGTGAAGGAGAACGACCTGCCGGCCGAGCGGTACATCGCTGATGCCGAAGCGGTGATCTTCGATGATGACCTGGACGACCTGATCAAGCGGAAGGCGGCACCCGGCCTGTTCCGCATGGCAATCGAGGCCGCCGCGCACCAGCGGTTCTTCAGCGACCGGGCCAAGGCCGGCGTGGCCTACCACGAGACCGATGCCGAATGGGAGCAGGCGATGACAACCCAGCAGCGGGTAGCGCTGGCGCTCACTGGGGACGCCTCAGGCGATGTGTCCGGTTGGAAATCGTATCGGCCACACCGCTTCCCGACGATAGCCATCTGCGCTTCGGGCGCCCACAAGGGCACCGCGCTCGACCGCAACAGCATCACGGATCTCCGCAAGACGGTGCGCGACATCGTGGAGAACCGTTGACCACCATCGCCAAACTCCTGCTCGCGCGGGCCGACGCACTGCTGGACTCCCCGGACGGCGCGGCGGTGGGCAACTCCGCGCGCCTCGCGGCATTTCTGGCACGCCAGGCGGTGGAGGAGCTGATCGACGCCCGCTGCGCGGTGCTGTGCGGGGGGCGGGCGGTGGTCGGGACGCAGAAGGCGAAACTCGCGGTACTCAAGTCGCTCGACACCACGCCGGCCGGCGGAGTTCTCATCGACGCCTGGCACCAGCTGAGCGGCTTCTGCCACCAACACGCCTACCAGCTTTCACCGACGGTGGGAGAGGTTCGGGTGTTGTGCGCCGCGGTGCGGCAGGCGTGCATCAGCGAAGTGGTCGAATTGTTGGGAACGGGCCCTACTGGAAGGGGAGAGTCTGATGACAGGCACGTCTAGCTCTGCGTCTGAGGCCGACTGGCGCCGCCTAGGATTGGCAGATCTCCATCTGCGTATTGCCCGGACGGTGTTCGATTCGCCGGGGGCAGCTCAGCCGTGGGTCGGTGCGATCACCCGCTATGCACCCAACGTGGATTCACTGCGCGCGGTCTTGTCCGCCGGGCTAGACCCGGATGAATTCATCGCCTGGCGTGCAGCCGGCGTTGATTCCTGGAACATCATCTCGTGGTCGGAGGCGTTGTCGCAAGTCGGCCTAACGCACAACCACGTGAAGCAGTGGCGATCAGGAGGCCACAAAGCTTCGACCTTGCCGCTCCTCGTTCCGTACCTGTCGAAGAACACAACTTTCGACGAGATCCTCGAGGCTGTCCAGGATTGGAACGCGCAAGACCTCATCGGCGCGCTGGAAGCCGGCCTCACGATCGCCGATGTGAATGAATTGCGGCGAGGCTGTGTCAGTGGGCTCGCGCTAGAAGATTGGACTTCGTCGGGCGTTCCGGCCGCCGTGTGGAAGGAATGGATCGCAAACGATATCCCCGTCGAAGCGGCCGCACAGCTCTATCCCACGGGAGTAGACGCCGCCACAGCGAGTGAGTGGTTGGGACTGGGACTGTCAGCGGTTACAGCTGCGGTTCTGATTGAAGCGAAGGTGCCTACCGATACCGTGCGCCAGTGGATCGAGGGAGGTTTTTCACCGTCGGATGCAGCAGCTTTCATCAGTGCGGCCATGTCTCCTGCGGAGGCGTGTCAGTGGACTGCGTCCGGCATGACAGTTTCCGACGCGGTCACGTTTGTCCGCGGTGGCATCACGGTGGCAACAGCATCCGAGTGGCTTGAAAAGACCGAGCTGCCCGCCGGAGAGGTAGTCGCCTTTATCCAGAAGGACGTTTCGTTGCAACAAGCTATGGAATTCGAAAGACGAGGAATCGGTTCTCGCCAAGTCAGCCGCACCGATACGGGCCTGCAACTCGACCTCTATCCATGGCAGGAAGATCCCGCTGACGGACTGCCGAAGGTCATCGAGTCCGGCGCGGTGAACATCACTTTGTGGACAACGGCTCACGGCGGCGATCCAGTGGCGCACGACGTTTGCTTCAGGTGGGACGGGGCACACACCGCGGACTGGATTGAGGACATCAGCATAGTCAACGGCGGGCTTTCGCCCGCGTCCAGCTCTCCGGTACGCGGCGTACTTGGCTGGCCAGATGGTGAGGACGTCGTGCTGACGTATACGTGGAGTGACTTGGGGTTGGAAGGCCATGCCCGGCTCGCCGGTTTGGCCCCGACTAATGGAGGAAGCGCGGGCGATCCTGCCCAGTGGGTCCGTCTTGCTGACGCGCTCGTCGAATTTGTGCTCTTGGACCTGGGAGCCGCTGATGGTGAACGTAGGGTCGAGTATCTAGACGCTGGCGGTGACTGCGTCGTGGACATTCACGAGGTACTCCGTGACTACTTGTGTTCGAACGAGGCGACTTCTGAAGCTGACTTTGGGAGCTGGTTGGAAATACAGTTAACGGCGGGGCATTACAGGATTTTTGGTGATGAAGACTAACGTCCGACGCGCTAACCCCGGAATACCTCGCCTTGTGACCGGGCCGCAGGTGGTGGCGTTGTACCTCATGGACCAAGCCGGCCAGTCGC
>CAYNJD010000011.1:0-2295 GCA_964397355.1 uncultured Mycobacterium sp.
TGGTCATCAGCTCTCCTCCGCCGGTTTGTCGGTGACATCGTCGATGGCGTGTTCGGGGCACTGCTTGATGGCATCACGAACAGCGTCCTCGTACTGCGGCGGCACCTCATCGACGGTGACCTCCGAATAGCCGTCCGCGTTGATCTCGAACACCTCGGGACAGATCGTGGTGCAGATACCATGCCCGGCACAGCGATCCGGGTCGACCCACGCTTTCATCGCGTTCCCCTTCCCGTCGGGGTGAACTCCAGGTTGAGTTCGATCAGACCGCGCAGGATGTAGGTCGGGATGTAGTCGAACCGGCGGGCGTCGGCGGGGCCGTGCAGTTCCTCGGAGATCGTGATCCGGCCCGTGCGATCCAGCAGCCGCTCGATGGCGATCCTGGTCTCCGCCCGCGCCAGCGGCGATCCCGGGCAGCTGTGGATGCCGCGCCCGAAGGTGATGTGCTGGCGGGCGTTGGAACGGGCGAGATCGAAGGTGTCCGGGTCGGTGAAGCGGCGGGGATCGCGGTTGGCGGCGGCGCTGATCACCATCAGCGTCGTGCCGGCCGGGACCTCGACCCCGCCGATCTCGGTGTCCACCCGGGAGAGCCGGAAGTCGCCTTTGACCGGGCTCTCGTACCGCAGCACCTCTTCGATGAAGTTCGGGATCAGGCTGCGGTCGTCGCGCAGCCGCTGCTGGATGTCGTCGCGCTCGCCGATGATCTTCAGCGCGGAGCCGAGCAGCCGCACCGTGGTTTCCTGCCCGGCCGAATAGACGTTGGCCGCGACCCGGGCCACGTCCATCGGGTCCGGGACGGTGCCGTCCGGGAACGTCGCCTCCGCCATCCCGCTGAGCACATCGCCGCGCGGCGTGCGGCGGCGATCGGCGACGTAATCGGCGAAGGTGCCGTAGAGGAATTCCAGCGGACTGTGCGCCAGCGCCTTGGCGTCGGTGCTGCCGACCCCGCCGCCCACGTTGTGGTGCATGTTCTTGACGAACTCGTCGCGGTCTTCATCCGGAACACCCAGCAGGTCGGCGATGACCAGCAAGGTGAACGGGGCGGCGAAGCCGTTGATGAATTCGCCCGCGCCCGGCGCGAGATACTCGTCGAGCACTTGGTCGGCGAGCTCCCACATGGCGTCCTCGTTCTCCTTGAGGCGCTTGGGGGTCAGCAGCCGCATCAGCAGCGCACGGTGATTGGTGTGCGTCGGCGGGTCGAGGGTGGGCAGCTGATCGCTGAACGGAAGTTCGCCGCGGTGCTTGTCGATCAGACCGGCCACGGTCTGCCCGCCCAGGTCGCCGTCGAGCGGCACCGGGAACCCGGGGAACGGGCCGGTCACCGCGATACACGAGGAGAACACCTCGGCGTTGCCGGCCACCGCGCAGGCCTCTTCCCAACCGGTCACCATCATCACGCCATGGTGCGGCTCCCGGGTAACCGGAGACCGCTCCCGCAGTGCACGCAGATACGGGTAGGGGTCAGCCACCACCGACTGATCGGTAAAGAAATCGATCTCATCCGGATCCGTCACGACCCGCCTCACTCCCTGGCATGCATGTATTGCTCTCAAAGATGAGAATGTGATTCTCCGTTGCTTGACAGACTTCCACACCGCTCCGGGGTGCGTCAACGCCGGGTCAGCTGTTCGCGCGGGCCGCTTCGGCGAGCGCATTGGCCTGCCGCTCACCCTGCTTGTGCTGGCTCAGCGCACGGATCGACACGTCGTGCCCGGCGGCGGCCTGCCGCAGCGCACCGACGGTGGCCTGCTCGCGGGGGATGTGGCCGAACGGGTCGAAGGAATACCAACGCATCGCGTTCTGGTGCGTCATCTTGTCGATCTCATCGTCGGCCACGTCGTTGGCGCGCAACACTTCCCAGAGTTCCTCGGGCGCACCGGGCCACATCGAGTCGCTGTGCGGGTAGTCGGCCTCCCAGGCGATGTTGTCGATGCCGATGTCGTGGCGCAGCTTCACCCCGATCGGGTCGGAGATGAAGCAGGTCAGGAAGTGTTCCCGGAACACCTCGGACGGCAGTTTGCCGCCGAAGTCCTGACCGGTCCAGACCGAGTGCATGTCGTAGGTGCGGTCCACCCGCTCCAGGAAGTAAGGGATCCACCCGGTGCCGCCCTCGGACAGCGCGACCTTGAGATCCGGGTACTGCTTGATCGGCTTGGACCACAGCAGGTCGGCTGCAGCCTGGACGATGTTCATCGGTTGCAGCGTGATCATCACGTCCATCGGGGCGTCAGGCGCGGTGATGGCCAGCTTTCCCGATGACCCGATGTGCACGTTGACCACCGTGTCGGTGTCACA
>CAYNJD010000011.1:2395-26570 GCA_964397355.1 uncultured Mycobacterium sp.
GGAAACATGGAAATCTGTTGGTCAAATATGAGAATGTGATTCTCGTAAACGAGGAGGACCAGATGCGCCTGACCCCGCTGTCGGAGTCCCAGTGGGACGACGAGGCGGTCCAGCGTGCGCTCGCCCAGGTGCTGACCGCAGACCGGCGCAACCCCGGCGGCGCCGGCTCCGCGATGACGATGCTGGTCCACCATCCGAAGCTGGCCCGGGTGTTCCTCAAGTTCAACGTCGAGCTGCTGTACCGCTCGTCGCTGCCCGGGCAGCTCCGCGAACTCGCCATCCTTCGGACCGCGCACCGGCGCGGCTGCGAATACGAGTGGGCCCACCACATCACGATCGGCAAGGAGGCCGGGCTCACCGACGACGACATCGAGGACCTGCAGCACGGCGCCGCACGCGACGAGCTTTACCAGGCGGTGCTCAACGCGGCCGACGAACTCGATGAGGACTCCCGACTGTCCCCCGCCACCGAGGCGGTGCTCGTCAAACACCTCGACGAGCACCAACTGATAGAGCTCGTCTTCACGGTCGGCTGCTACAGCATGTTGGCCATGGCCTTCAACACATTTGGCGTTGAACTCGATGAAAAACACGAAGCAGGGAGGTAATACCGTGCCCCATTTCCCCAAGCCTGCGGCAGGAAGCTGGACGCAGAGCTATCCCGAACTCAGCACCGAGCCGGTCGATTACAGCGACTCGTTCGATCCGGCGCATTTCGCCGACGAGCAGGAGGCGATCTTCAAGCGCACCTGGCTACACGTCGGGCGAGTCGAGCGACTGCCCAAGACCGGCAGCTACTTCACCCGGGAACTGCCCTCGGTGTGCAAGGGCACCTCGATCATCATCGTCAAGGGCAAGGACGGCGTGGTCCGGGCGTTCCACAACATCTGCCGCCACCGCGGTAACAAATTGGTGTGGAACGACTTCCCGAACGAGGAGACCGAGGGCACCTGCCGCCAGTTCACCTGCAAGTACCACGCCTGGCGCTACAGCCTCGACGGCGACCTCACCTTCATCCAGCAGGAGGGCGAGTTCTTCGACGTCGACAAGAGCCAGTACGGATTGGTGCCGGTGCGCTGCGAGGTCTGGGAAGGATTCATCTTCGTCAACTTCGACGACAACGCGGGACCGCTCAACGAATACCTCGGATCCCTGGCCAAGGGCATCGAGGGGTATCCCTTCGGTGAGATGACCGAGGTCTACTCCTACAAGGCCGAGATCGGCAGCAACTGGAAGCTGTTCCTCGACGCGTTCGTCGAGTTCTACCACGCGCCGATCCTGCACCAGGGCCAGTACACCAAGGAAGAAGCCGCCAAGATCCAGAAATTCGGCTACGAAGCGCTGCACTACGAGCTGGCCGGACCGCACAGCCTGCAATCAACGTGGGGTGGTCAGTCGCCGCCGGCCGACCTCAACATGGTCAAGCCGTTGGACCGGGCGCTGCGCAGCGGACTGTTCGGCCCCTGGGACAAGCCGGATCTCATTGCCAACCTCAAGGAATTGCCGCCGTCGGTGAACATCAAGCGAGTGCCGCAGTGGGGCATCGACTCCTTCGTGTTCTTCCCCAACTTCATGATTCTGATCTGGGAGCCGGGCTGGTACCTGACCTACCAGTACTGGCCGATTGCTGCCGACAAGCACATCTTCGAATCCAGCCTGCACTTCGTGCCGCCGCGCAATGCGCGCGAACGCCTGGCGCAGGAACTGGCTGCGGTGACCTTCAAGGAATACGCGCTGCAGGACGCCAACACCCTGGAAGCAACCCAGACCATGATCGGCACGAAGGTCGTGGACGACTTCTTGTTGTGCGACCAGGAGATCCTGATTCGACACCTGCACAAGACCGCCCGTGACTACGTATCCGAATACAAGAAGACCAAGGAGCACACCAATGGCGCTACCGTCTGACTTCGCCGACCTGGAGCCCTTCGCCGACTGGGACCTGGCCACCGAACCCGAGCGTTACGCCAAGCGGTTGGCCTCCACGATGCCGGAGCTGCAGGAGTTCTATGACGCCGCGTTCGGGCGACTGGAGGACGCGATCACCTACCTGGACAAGTTCGACCTGAATGAGCTGCCCGAGGACGCCCGCTCGCTGATGCACATCATGCAGTCGTTGGTGATGGTGTCCTTCCCGATCGAGGCGTGGAAGCAGCCGCGGGTGCCTGACAGTGGTGCAGCCTGGATCGACTGCATCAAGGAACCGGTCGTCTAAAGGTGCTGACGCTCAAGGCAGCCGGGCTGCTCGACGTCGACTCAGGTGAGATCATCCGGCCCGGTGTCATCCGGGTCGACGGCGATCGGATCGTCGGTGTCGGCGGCCCGGCCGACGGGGAGGTGCTGGATCTCGGCGACCTGATCCTGCTGCCCGGGCTGATGGACATGGAGGTCAATCTGCTGATGGGCGGCCGGGGCGAGAACCCCGGCCTGTCCCAGGTCCAGGACGATCCGCCGACCCGGATGCTGCGTGCGGTGGGCAATGCCCGCCGCACGCTGCGGGCCGGCTTCACCACGGTGCGCAACCTCGGGTTGTTCGTCAAGACCGGCGGCTACCTGCTGGATGTCGCGTTGGGCAAGGCGATCGACGCCGGCTGGATCGAGGGGCCGCGGGTGGTGCCCGCCGGTCACGCGATCACCCCCACCGGCGGGCACCTGGATCCCACCATGTTCGCGGCGTTCATGCCCGGCGTACTGGAGCTGACGGTCGAGGAGGGCATCGCCAACGGCGTCGATGAGATCCGCAAGGCGGTGCGCTACCAGATCAAGCACGGCGCACAGCTGATCAAGGTGTGCTGCTCGGGAGGCGTCATGTCGCTGACCGGAGAGGCCGGTGCACAACACTATTCGGACGAGGAGCTGCGGGCCATCGTCGACGAGGCGCACCGGCGCGGACTGCGCGTCGCCGCGCACACCCACGGGGCCGAGGCGGTCAAGCACGCGGTGGCATGCGGAATCGACTGCATCGAGCACGGTTTCCTGATGGACGACGAGGCGATCGCGATGCTGGTGGAGCACGACCGCTTCCTGGTCACCACCCGGCGATTGGCTGAGGCGATGGACGTATCCAAAGCCCCTCCCGAACTGCAGGCCAAGGCCGCCGAGATGTTCCCCAAGGCCCGCACCTCGGTCAAAGCCGCCTACGAGGCCGGAGTGAAGATCGCCGTCGGCACCGACGCGCCGGCCATCCCGCACGGCCGCAACGCCGACGAACTGGTCACACTGGTCGACTGGGGCATGCCGCCGGCCGCGGTGCTCCGGGCGGCGACCGTGACCGCGGCGGAGCTGATCAACGCCACCGACCGCGGCCGGCTGGCCGAAGGCCTACTCGCAGACATCATCGGGGTACCGGGAGATCCGTTGTCCGACATCACCGTTACCCGCAACGTAAAGTTCGTCATGAAAGGCGGTCAGGTGTATGTCAACAAGAACTGACGAGCTCGTCGAGATCCAGCAACTGCTCGCCCGCTACGCGGTGACGATCACTCAGGGCGACATCGACGGACTGGTGGCGGTGTTCACCCCGGACGGCACCTACAGCGCATTCGGCGAGACCTATTCGCTGGACCGGTTCCCGGTACTGGTGGACGCCGCGCCCAAGGGCCTGTTCATGACCGGCACCCCGGTGATCGAACTGGACGGCGACACCGCGACCGGCACCCAGCCGCTGTGCTTCATCGACCACGCCAGCCACGACATGCGGATCGGCTACTACAACGACACCTACGTGCGTACCGCCGACGGGTGGCGGCTGCGGACCCGGGCGATGACGTTCATCCGGCGCAGCGGCGTGCACGATTCGGGGCGTCCGCACGCGGTAGGACGCCCGTCATCGAAATGAATGTCTCCGAATTCCAAGCAGATCTGCGTTCCTGGCTCGACACCCACGACCTGACCCCGGGACCGGACCACTCCCTGGAAGGCCACATCAAACAGTTCGGGCGGGTTTGCGCCGCGCTGTACGATGCCGACTGGATGAGGTACGGCTGGCCGGTCGAGGCCGGCGGGCTGGGCGGTCCGGCCATGCTGCGGGCCGTCGTCGGCGAGGAGGTCGTCGGCCGTCGGCTCGCCGAGCCAGGGCCTTACTCGATGCTGGAAGTACTGGCGCCCACCATGATCGACTACGCGCCACCCGAACTCGCCGCAGAAATGGTGCCGCGGCTGCTGTCCGGCCGCGAACAGTGGTGTCAGGGCTTCTCCGAGCCGGGTTCGGGCAGCGACCTGGCATCACTGAGCACCCGCGCCACCCCGCGCGGTGACCAGTGGGTGATCAACGGCCAGAAGGTCTGGACCAGCTTCGCCCAGTACTCGCACCGCTGCATCCTGCTGACCCGCACCGGGGATGCCGGTACGCCCAATCACCAGGCGATCACCGCGTTCTTCGTCGACATGGACACTCCCGGCATCGAGGTGCGCCCGCTGCGCACCATGCACGGCGTCGACGAGTTCTGCGAAGTGTACTTCGATGACGTCGTCGTCGACGGCTCGCGGATGCTCGGCAAGCCGGGCGACGGCTGGCAGCTGGCCATGGACCTGCTGCCCTATGAGCGCTCCACCTGCTTCTGGCAACGCATCGCCTACCTGTATTCGCGCTTCGACGCACTGATCGCCGAGGTGAAGCGCCAGGGCGCGGCCATCGACAGCGACCTGGGCGCGGCGTATCTGGCGCTGCACACCTTGCGCTGCCGCTCCCGGGGCACCCAGCACCGGCTGGCCGAAGGCCAACAGCTCGGCCCGGACACGTCCATCGACAAAGTGCTGCTGGCCGGCGCCGAACAGTTGCTCTATGACACCGCGCGCGACCTGCTACCGGGCCGCATCGAGCTGGACGAGGGCGAGTGGCGCGCCGAGTACCTGTACTCCCGGGCGGCCACCATCTACGGCGGCACCGCGGAGATTCAGCGCAACATCATCGCCCGCCGGCTGCTCGACCTCGGAAAGGAGTGACGATGACCATCGGAACGGATGCCACCGAGATCGCTCTGCTGGAAGACACCCTGCGCAAGACCATGGCGTCGGCGTCCGGCGTTGCGCTGGATCAGGCACTGGCTGAACTCGGTTGGGCGGAAATGCTTTCCGAAGATCCCGACCTGGCGATCCCGCTGGTGTTCCGACTGCTCGGGGAGACCGGAGCGCACGCCTCGGTCCTCAACGACGTGATACTGGAGACCATCGGTGGCCTGCCCGGCGGCACTCCCCCGATGCCCTATGCCGGCGGCGGCTGGGTCATCTGGGAACGCGGCGATCGCGAGGCCAATCCCGTCCTCGGCGGGCTTCCGCTGCGCGAAGTACCCGGTGGCGAATCGATGCGCCTGGGTGAGGCCCGCCGCGCGTTGGGGTGGTGGCTGGTCGGCTCGGCGCGGGCAATGCTGGCCTTGGCCCGCCGGCACGCGCTGGACCGGGTGCAGTTCGGGAAACCGATCGCCTCCTTCCAGGCCATTCGGCACCGGCTCGCCGAGACCCTGGTCGCCATCGAGGGTGCCGAGGCCACCCTCACCGTGCCGGTAGTCGAAAGCCCGGACCTGACGTCCATGCTGGCCAAGGCCGCCGCGGGAAAGGCCGCGCTGACCGCGGCCAAGCACTGCCAGCAGGTGCTCGCCGGCGTCGGTTTCACCGCGGAGCACGAGCTGCATCGCCACATCGAGCGCGTCCTGGTACTGGACGGGTTGCTCGGTAACGCCAGCGAATTGACCCGCCGGGTCGGCGGCGGTCTGCGGGCCCGCGGCTCGGCGCCCCGGCTGGTGCAGCTCTAGGTCGCCGAGTCGGAATCCCACGACGGGACACGCCGAGCGAGCGTCGCCGGATTCGGTCTCAGCGGTGGCCGGGGGTCAACCCCGCGGCAGCCCCAGCACCCGTTGCGCGATGATGTTGCGCTGGATCTCGGAGGTGCCACCGGCGATGGTCCCCGAGAAGCTGCGCAGGTAGCGGTCGAACCAGCTTCCGGTCGCGTAGTCCTCGTTCATCGGGGTGTAGCTCCCCGAGTTGGCCGGATGCTTCAGGCCGGCGACGCCGGCCGCATCCAGCGCGTGCTCGCCGGCGTTCTGCACCGCCTCGGAGCCCAGCAGCTTGAGCACCGACAGCGCGGGCACGTCCTGCTCACCGCGGGCCGCCTGCGCCAGGGCCACCGATCCGAGCAGTCGCAGCGCCTGATTGTCCATCAACAAGGTGGCGAAGCGGTCACGGTTCAGTTCCCCGACCGGATGGAAGTCGTGGATCAGGTCGCGCAGCCGATCGGCGAAGCTCATCCACAGCAGGGTGCGTTCATGCCCGAGTGAGCCGTTGGCCACCCCCCAACCGCCGTTGAGCGGACCGACCAGGTTCTCGGCGGGCACCTCGACATCGGTGAAGAACACCTCGTTGAAGTCGATGTCGTCGTGGTCGCAGGCCGAGGCGAACGGCCGCCGCACCACGCCCGGGGCATCGGTCGGGATCATCAGCACGCTGATGCCCTTGTGCTTCGGGGCGTCGGGGTCGGTGCGGACGAAAGTCAGCAGCACGTCCGCGTCGTGGGCGCCGGAGGTCCACACCTTCTGCCCGTTGACCACGAAGTGATCGCCGGTGAGCACCGCGCGGGTCTGCAGGCCGGCCAGGTCCGAACCCGCGCCGGGCTCACTCATCCCCAGCGAGGCCGTGATCTCCGCGCGCAGGATCGGGACCGCCCAGCGGTGTTTCTGCTCCTCGGTGCCGAACGACAGCAGCGACGCCGCGATGATGCCGACCCCCTGCGGGTTGAAGCTGGGGTAGATCCGCCGGCGGGACAACTCCTCGGAATGCACATACTGCTGCAGGATCGTGGCGTTGCGGCCGCCGAACTCCGGAGGGTTGCCGGGCAGCAGCCAGCCGTTGTCGAACAGCAGGCGCTGCCAGCGCCGCGCCCACTCCGGCACGTGGGAACACGACTGCGACCGCTCGAGCGTTTCGGCTTCGCTGGGCAGATGCTCGTCGAGGAACGCCGAGAACTCGGCTCGGAAACTCTCGACGTCGGAATCAAAGGTGAGTTGCACCGGCACTCCTCAGCTCGCGCGCCCCGGGATGCCCCGGCCCGGACACGCTGCGATCTTGCGAGTCCGCTTCCATAGACGCAGAGATGAGAATATCATTCTCGAATGGAGAAGTTGCGATCTCTGAATCGTCGCCCCGCTGCCGGTGTCGCACGACGCCGGCAGGTTACCGTCCAGTACAGTCGCGATGTGCCTCCTCTACCGCACACCCGTCCGGAGCGCCGGTGACCAGCCCGAGCGAAGAACCCGCCTGGAAGCAGCGCGCGGTCGAACGCTCCATCAAGACAGCGAAAATACGTGCGGCGCAACGGGTTCAGCGGTTTCTCGACGCGGCCCAGTCGATCATCATCGAAAAGGGCAGCACCGACTTCACCGTCCAGGAGGTCGTCGACCGCTCACGGCAGTCACTGCGCAGCTTCTACCTGCAGTTCGACGGCAAGCACGAGCTGCTGTTGGCGCTGTTCGAGGACGCCCTGAGCCGTGCCGCTGAACAGATCCGCGCCGCAACGGCCAACTACTCCGACCCCCTGGAACGCCTCAAGGTGGCCGTCGAGCTGCTGTTCGAGTCGTCGCGCCCCGACCCGGCCGCCAAGCGGCCGCTGTTCACCGACTTCGCCCCCAGCCTGCTGTTGACCCACCCCGCCGAGGTCAGGGTCGCTCACACCCCGCTGTTGGCGCTGCTCACCGAGCTGACCGAACAGGCGGCGGCCGCCGAAAAGCTTCGCACCGGGGCGAACCCCCGGCGGGTGGCCGCGATGATCATGCAGACGGTGATGTTCAACGCTCAGTCCAGCCCGGCCTCAACCGATCCGACGGTCAACCCGCTGACCGCCGACGAGGTGTGGGACTTCTGCGCGCACGGCTTCGGGCGCAGCTGACCCGACTCACGGCCCGGTCTCACCGCCGGTTCTGACGCGCCCGACGACCCGGTCGCGATCGCCCGCCCGCACCGCCTCTCGGCACCGCCGGCCGCGGCTGTCCACGACCCCTGGACTTCCCATCGTGAAGCACATACCCTGATTTGCGAACCTAATTATCTCGATACGAGAAGGGGATTTTCCATGTCGGTGCAGGCGGTGCTCGACGACATCCGGAAGGTCCCCGGAACCGGCGACGTGATTCCGATCATCGACCCGGCCACCGAAGAGCAGCTCACCGAGTTCACCGACTGCGGGCCCGAGGCGGTCGAGAAGGCCGTCGCGCGGGCGAAGGCGACCGCCGAGTCCGGTGTCTGGTCGGGCATGGCCGACTACGACCGGGCCAGGGTGCTGTGGCGGATCGCCGATCTGATCGACGAGAACGCCGAGATCCTCGCCGAACTGGAGTCGCTCAACGCCGGCATCCCCGCCTCGCAGGCCGCGATCATCACCAAGGTCGGCTCCGAGTGGTTCCGGTACTACGCCGGCTGGTGCACCAAGATCGACGGCATCGCACGCGATGTGAACACCGGCGGCCTGACCGGCATCGAGTCGCACCAGCACGTCTACACGCTGCGCGAACCCTACGGCGTGGTCGGGCTGATCTTCCCGTGGAACGGCCCGGTGTTCAACTTCTGCGCCAAGCTGGCGCCCTCGCTGGCCGCGGGCTGCAGCAGCGTCGTCAAACCGGCCGAGGAAACCCCGCTCTCGGCGCTGGTGCTGGACCGCATCCTGTCCGAGGCCGGGGTGCCCGACGGCGTGGTCAACATGGTGCTCGGCTACGGCCACACCGCCGGCGCGGCGATCACCGCGCACCCCGACGTCGAAAAGGTCGCGTTCACCGGATCGACCGAGGTCGGCCGGGAGATTGTGAAAGCGTCGGCTGCAACCAATCTCAACAAGGTGACCCTTGAGCTCGGCGGCAAGTCGCCGGTGCTGATCTACGACGACGCCGACCTCGACATGGCGATCACCATGGCGGCGTTCGGTACCTTCGTGCACTCCGGGCAGGCCTGCGTGTGCGGATCGCGCATCTTCGCCCAGCGCGGTGTCTACGAGCGGGTCGTGGAGGGCATCGCCAATATGGCCAACAGCATGCAGCTAGGCGGCCCCAAAGACGACGGCGTCATGGTCGGTCCGCTGATCAGCCAGAAGCAACTCACCCGGGTGCTCGGCTACCTGGAGCAGGGGCGTTCCGACGGCGCCGAACTCGTCACCGGCGGGCACCGGCTGGATCGCAAGGGATACTTCGTGCACCCCACCGTCGTCACAGGAGTCGACCCCGATTCCAGCCGGCTGTTCCAGGAGGAGATCTTCGGGCCGGTGGTCACGATCCTGCCGTTCGACGACGACGACGAGGCGATCGCGCTGGCCAACAACAGCAGCTACGGGCTGGCGGCCACCGCGTGGACCAACAACCTCGGGCGAGCGCACCGACTGGCCAAGCGGCTCAAGGCCGGAACCGTGGGGCTGAACTGCCAGATGCAGTTCGACCACTCGATGCCGTTCGGCGGGTACAAGCAGTCCGGCTGGGGCTACGAGTCCGGCAAGGCCGGCATCGAAACCTACCTCCAGACGAAGATCGTCTGGGCGCAGATGTAGACAGGAACCCGGTGCACATGTCGACCACCCCCTACCGGATCGTCCAGTGGACGACGGGCAACGTCGGGAAGAGCTCGGTACGGGCGATCGCCGGCCATCCCGATTACGAACTCGTCGGACTGTTCGCGTGGTCGGACGACAAAGTCGGCCGCGACGTCGGGGAGCTGGCCGGCATCGACCCGCTCGGCGTCACCGCCACCAACGACACCGCAGCACTGCTGGCGCTCAAACCCGACTGCGTCGTCTACAACCCGATGTGGATCAACGTCGACGAGCTGGTGCAGATCCTGGCGGCAGGCGTGAACGTCGTGACGTCGGCGTCGTTCATCACCGGCCGAAACCTCGGTGACGACCGAGCCCGGCTCGAAGAAGCCTGCCGCAAAGGCGGATCCACCCTGTTCGGCTCCGGGGTCAGTCCGGGCTTCGCCGAGCTGCTGGCCATCGTGGCCGCAACAGCGTGCGACCGGATCGACAAGATCACGATCACCGAAACGGCCGACACCACGCTCTACGATTCGCCGGACACCGAGCGCCCGGTGGGTTTCGGAACCGCGATCGACGACCCGGACCTGGCTCCGATGGCCGGCAAGGGCACCGCGGTGTTCGCCGAGGCGGTGCAGCTGGTCGCCGATGCGATCGGCGTCGAACTCGACGAGATCAGCTGTGTCGCCGAATACGCCCAGACCACAGCGGATCTGCCGATGGCGTCGTGGACGATCCCGGCCGGGCACGTGGCGGGGGTGTTCGCCAGCTGGCGCGGCATCGTGGGCGGCGAGACCGTCATCGACATCAACGTGCGGTGGCGTAAGGGCCAGACGCTGGAACCGGACTGGCAACTGGACGGCGACGGCTGGAAGATCACCATCGACGGCCGCCCGACGGTGAACATGCAAGTCGGTTTCGCACCGCCACCGGACCTGATCGCATCCGCCAAATCCATCGACGACTTCTTCGAACTCGGCCACATCATGACCGCGATGCCGCCGATCAACGCCATCCCCGCCGTGGTGGCCGCCGAGCCCGGCATCGCCACCTACAACGACCTGCCGTTGAACCTGCCGCGCTGGGCGGCTCGCAACAAGTCCTAGGACGTCACGCGTCTTCCGGTGAGAGCAACTGCTCCGCCGCCGAATAGGGATCGTCGTTGCCGTCGACAACCCGCTCGGCAAGTCCGTGCAGCGCCGGGTGAGTGCGCAACCGGGTCTGCGCCAGCGACAGGATCTGCGAGCGTGCCCGGGCCAGCCGGCGTTCCCGACTGTCGGTGCGGTGGTGTGCCTCGATGGTGTCCACCAACTCATCCAGGCCGTCGCCCCGCGCGGCAACCAGGCTCAGAATCGGTGCACCGGTGTGCTTCAGCTCGACCCGAAGCTCCCGCACGGTCTGCGCCGCACCCTCCCGGTCGGCCTTGTTGACCACCACCACGTCGGCCACCTCCAGCAGTCCGGCCTTGGCGGCCTGGACCGCGTCGCCGGCGCCGGGATTGAGCACGACGATCGTCGGGTCGGCGATCGCGGCGATCTCGATCTCGGACTGGCCCACCCCGACCGTCTCCAGCAGCAGCACGTCGAAGCCCAGCGCCGCGAGCACCCGAATGGCCGCCGGCACCGCTTCGGCCAGCCCGCCCAGATGACCGCGGGAGGCCACCGAACGGATCAGCACCGCCGGATCGTTGATATGTGCGGCCATCCGGATCCGGTCACCGAGCAGGGCACCGCCGCTGTACGGCGACGACGGGTCGACGGCCAGCACCCCCACCCGCAGGCCCCGCTCCCGATACGCCCCGACCAGCGCCGCGATGGCGGTGGACTTGCCCGCCCCCGGGGGTCCGGTCACCCCGATGACCCGGGTCGAGGCCGCACCGACGGCGGCCAGCACCTCGGCTCGCCGGCCGCTCTCGACCAGACTCAGCAGCCGTCCGGTGGCGCGGACGGAGCCGCCCCGCGCCGCGGCGAGCAACTCGGGGATCGTCATCGCAGCATCAGTTCTTGTTCGCGGTGAGCCGATCGATGATGTTGGCGAAATCGTCGGTCTGGAATGAATTGTCCTCGGCCATGTTCGCGAAATCCAGGGTGGCCAGCACGGCCCGCTCCAGGTGGATGTTGAGCAGCCGCTTGGTGCTCTCCACCGCCTGGCGCGGCAGTTCGGCGATCCGCCCGGCGCACGAGATCGCCTCGGCCAGCGGGTCTTCCACGACATGGTTGGCAAGTCCCAGCTCCACCGCTCGCGCGGCCGGAATCCGGGCCCCGGTCAGTGCGTACTCCTTGGCCAGCAGCAGGCTCATCTGCAGCGGCCAGGTCAGCGGTCCGCCGTCGGCGGCGACCAGGCCCACCTGCACATGCGGGTCGGCCAGGTAGGCGGCCTGCGCCATGTAGACGATGTCGCTGAGCGCCACCAGGCTGCAGCCCAGCCCGACCGCAGGCCCGTTGACCGCGGCGACCACAGGTGTGCGGCAGCGCGCCATACCCAGCACGATCTCTCGACCGTGCGCGATCGTCTTGGCGCGCAGCGCCTCATCGCGTCGCAGTTCGTCGAGGTAGGCGAAGTCACCACCGGCGGAGAACGCCCGGCCGCTGCCGGTCAGCACCGCCGCCCGGGCATCGCGGTCTTCCTCCAGGCGCGGCCACAGTTTCGCCAGGCCGGAGTGCAGCGCGTCGTTGACCGCGTTGAGCGCGTCGGGGCGATTCAGCGTGATGATCCGCAGCGGGCCGTCGGCGCGCACATCGATCTCAGCGGGCATGTCATACATGTCAGACTCCTTCAATAGTCGTGACCCGCTTCACCCGGGCTCCGCCCGCGTTCGCGATCACTGGCTCACTAGTCGTGACCCGCTTCACCCGGGCTCCGCCCGCGTTCGCGATCACTGGGTCAATCCCAATATCCGGCCGGCAATGATGTTCTTCTGAATCTGCGAGGTACCGCCCATCACGCTCTGGGCGCGGCTGTAGAGGTAGGCGCTGAGCAGATCGGGATCATCCACACCGCCGACCGCCAGCGCGGCGTGGCCGACCGACTGCTCCACCCAGGTCATCAGCAACTTGTCCAGCGAGCCCTCCGGGCCGTGCGAGAGCCCGTCGAGCTGTTCGGAGAGCCGGCGGCGCACGTGCAACCGCAGCATTTCGGTTTCCACTGCCGCCCAGGCTAATTCCTCCGGAACGTCGCCTTCGACCCGGTCCGCCAGCTGGCGGACCAGCTTGCCGTAGCGCGCCGAATACCCCAGCGTCGACGGTTCGCGCTCGTGGCCTACGACCGTCATCGCCAACCGCCAGCCCTCCCCCGGCTCCCCGACCATCTGGCTCGCCGGGACCGTCGCACCGTCGAAGAGCACCTGCCCGAATTCGGTGGTGACACCGTTGATCATCTGCAGCGGCCGCTGCTCGATTCCGGGCTGGTGCATGGAGATGATGAACGCCGAGATGCCACGGTGCCGCGGCGCGTCGCGGTCGGTGCGCGCCAGCAGCAGGCACCAGTCGGCGACATCAGAGTAGCTGGTCCAGATCTTGTGGCCGTGGATGACGTAGTTGTCGCCGTCGCGGGTCGCGGTGGTGGTCAGCGACGCCAGGTCCGAGCCGGCGCCCGGTTCGGAAAAGCCCTGGCACCAACGTTGCGTCCCGTCGATCATGCCCGGCAGGAACCGTTGCTGCAGTTCCTTACTGGCGTGCCGGCCCAGCCCGACCACCAGATAGCCCAGGCTCGGCCGCGGCGGGGCGCCCGCGGCCGCCAGTTCCTCGTCGACGATGACGTCGTAGACCGGCGGCAGCTCCTGGCCGCCGTATTCGCGCGGCCAGGACACCCCGAAGAACCCGGCGCCGTACAACGCCTGGTGCCATTCGCCTTGGCGCGCCCAGTATTCGTCGTCCCCGGATTTGGGAAAGGTACCGGCCCGCTCGGTCAGCCAGGCCCGAAGCCGGGCGCGGAAGTCGGCTTCGGCGGGCGAGTCACGAAAGTCCATCAGCGATCTCCCTGATCGTCACGGGCCACAGGCCGGTCGAGGTCAATGCGCGCCGCAGATACACGTGCGCAAGGCATTCCCAGGTGTTGCCGATACCACCGTGCACCTGGATCGCGGTCTCGCAGACCGTCCGCGCGGTGC
The DNA here is from genome assembly GCA_964397355.1 of uncultured Mycobacterium sp. Taxonomy (GTDB): domain Bacteria; phylum Actinomycetota; class Actinomycetes; order Mycobacteriales; family Mycobacteriaceae; genus Mycobacterium. The sequence goes on from CAYNJD010000011.1 coordinate 16,003, forward strand.
GGGCGGAATAGATCTTCGCCACGGCCGCGGCGCGCACCGCGTCGCCCGCGGGCGTTTCGTCGACCGCCCAGGCGGCATGCCGCAGCACGCTCACCGAACCTTCGATCAGCGCCAGCCCCTCGGCGAGCAGATGGGCGATGGCCTGATAGGTCCCGATCGGCTTGCCGTACTGCTCCCGGATCTTGGCGTAGTCGCACGCCAGCGCATGCGCGCCACGGGCGGCGCCGACCAGATCGGCACAGGTAGCCACCAGCGCCAGCGCCTCCCAGCGCAGCGCGTCCTCGGCGCTGAGCTCGCCGATCTGTTGCAGTGCACCGATCTCGGCACCGGATCTGGTCAGGTCTGCGCCGTTGCGCGCCGCACCCACCGGGGCGGTCAGCACCGCCTGCTCGCGCAGCGTCGCGGCCTGCACGGCGCCACCGGCGTCGATTGCGGTCTCGCCCACCGCGACGGTGCTGGGCCCGTCCCCCAGCGTCACGTGCCGGCCCAGGTCGTCGGCGAGCACCGGGCCGAGAAACGGCACGTCGACGAGGCCGCGGCCGAACTCCTCGGCGACGATCGCCACCTCGACCCCCGACGCACCGTCGGAACGAAGCGAACGCCACCCGGTCTGGGCGACGGCGCGTTCCAGCCTCGTCACCCGGCTCGCATCCTCGAGCTCGGCGACCGAGCCCGGCCCCAGGTCGTCGGCGAGTTTGGCCGCGGCCTCCCGTAACTGGCGTTGCTCGGCATTCAGCCGGACATCCATAGGCGCTCCTTCAGTAGTCGGCGCAACAGCTTTCCGGACGGCAACCGGGGAATCTCGTCGACGATCACCACCCGGCGCAGGCGTTTGTAGGACGCGAGCCGGTCACCCACCAGCTCCGTCAGCTCGGCGTCGCTGACCGGCGCGCGCAGCGCGACCGCCGCGACAACGGCCTCGCCGTCGGCCGCATCGGGCACCCCGAACACTCCGCAGTCGGCGACGGCAGGGTGCTCGTGCAGCACCGCCTCGATCTCGGCGGGCGCGACCTGGAACCCGCGCACCTTGATCATCTCCTTGCAGCGGTCGGTGAGCCGCAGCCAGCCGTCGGCGTCGAGGTATCCGACGTCGCCGGTGTGAAACCACCCATCGCGCAAGACTTCTGACGATGCCGCAGCCGGAAGGTAGCCGGCCATCAGCGAGTCGGAGCGGGCGAGGATCTCTCCGGGCGCACCGGGCGGCTGTGGTTCGCCGGTGCTGATGTCCACCACCTGCACGTCGACGCCGGGCACCGCCCGCCCGACGCTGTCCAGGCGGGCGCCGTCGGTCGGGCTGCAGGCGATCACCGGTAGCTCGCTGGTGCCGTAGGCCGGCACCCACCCCACCCCGGTGCGCCGGGTGACGGTATCGGCGACGGCGGCGGTGACGGGGGTGGCGCCCCACATGATGTAGCGCAGCGACGACAGGTCGAACGACTCCAGATCCGGGTGCGCGGCGATGGCCAGCGCGATCGGCGCCACCGCCATCTCCACGGTGATCTTGTCGGAAGCAATCGTTTTCAGCATCACGTCGATGTCGAACCGGCGGTGCAGGCGAACATGAGCCCCGACGCTGAGCGCGGTGAGGATGTTGAGCAGCCCGAGGATGTGCGACGGCGGGGTCACCACCTGGATGCGGTCGGCGGCGGTCAGCCCCAGCGCGTCCCGCCAATCCCGCACCGCCGCGGCCAGCGAGGCATGGGTGTGGCGCACCGCTTTGGGCAGCCCGGTAGTGCCGGAGCTGAACACCAGCAGGGCGTCGGCCGCCGGAGCGACCCCGGCCGGTGGGCCGACGGACACCGGTGCGACCGGTTCATCCAGCTGCCGCATCGGCATCAGCTCGGCCAGCACCGGCTGGTCGCCCAGCGCGTATCGGGGTGCGGCCAGCGCGAGGGCGCGTGCCACCTCGTCGCGTTTCCAGGCGGGGTTGATCAGCGCGACGACGGCACCCAGCCGCCACACGGCGTGCACGGCGACCACGAACTCCGGCCGATTCGACGCCATCAGCGCCACCCGGTCGCCGGCGGCCACACCATCGGCGGCCAGGGCGGCTGCCAGCGCGTCGGCCCGCGCGGCGAGCTCGGGCAGCCGCAACTGCCGATCCTCGAACGCGAGCACCGCGGTGGATGCCTCAGTCAACCCAGCCAACATTTGAGAAGATCCTATCGGTTTGAGAGAATAGTATTCTCTATAACGAAGAACGCAAACCTGAAGGGGTGGTCATGGCGGTCACACATGTTTTCCAGCGGGCGACCGTGACCCGCATCGTCAAGGAGACCGCCGACGCCTACACGTTCGTCCTGAACCCGCACGAGGGCCCGTTCAGCTACCGAGCCGGTCAGTACTCGACGTTTCAGGTGAAAGTCGACGGCGAGGAGCTCTACCGGTCCTACTCCATGTCGAGCGCCCCGGAAACCGACACCGAACTGATGACCACCATCAAGCGCGTTCCGGGCGGCAAAGTGTCGAACTGGTTGCTGGACAACGTCGCCGAAGGCGATGAGCTGACCATGACGCGGGCGGCCGGAACCTTCTGCCTGGATACCACGGACGCGCCACTGCTGGGCTTCTCCGGCGGAAGCGGCATCACGCCGATCCTGTCGTTGGCCAAGAGCGCACTGGCCACCACCGACCGTCCGGTGCGACTGTTGTGCGCCGACCGCGACGCCTCGGCGGCGATCTTCGACGACGCGCTGGCCGAGCTCGCCGCGCGCTACCCGGGCCGACTGTCGGTGCAGCGGCACCGCGACGACACCGACGGGCTGCTGGATGCGGCCGCAGTCAGTGCCTTCGTCGGCGCCGACACCGGCGCCGACTGCTATCTGTGCGGCCCGGAGGGATTCATGGCGGTGGTGCGCGCCGCCTGGCCCGGCCCGGGCCGGCTCTTCGTCGAGGACTTCGACGTGACCGCCGAGGCGACGCCCGCCGCGGAGCCCGCCCCCGCCGGCACGGCCGAGGTGAGCGGAACGGTGACGATCCACCTCGGACGCCAGACCGCGTCGGTATCGCGCGTCGCCGGCGAAACCCTGCTGGGAAGCGCCCGGCGGGCCGGGCTGGCGCCGCCGTTCTCCTGCGAGGCCGGCAACTGCGGCACCTGTATCGCCCACATCAGCGAGGGCAGCGCGAAGATGATCAACAACACCGCACTCGACGACGACGAGGTCGCCGACGGCTACATCCTGACCTGCCAGGGTGTCCCGGAAGGCGGATCGATCACCGTGCACTACGAATGACGACCGGCTCTCAGCCCGCCGCGCTGCCGTACCCCAGCGTGCTCTTGGTCTCCAGGTACTCCTGAAAGCCCGCGTCGCTCCACTCCCGGCCGTTGCCGCTGCGCTTGTAACCGCCGAACGGCGCGTTCATGTCGAAGGCGTGGTTGATGGTCACCCAGCCGGCCCGGATCCGGCGGGCCACCGCACGCGCGGTGTCGACGTCGGCGGCCGAGACGTAGCCGGCCAGGCCGTAGTCGGTGTCGTTGGCGATCTCGACGGCCTCGTCGATGTCGTCGTAGCCGAGGATGCACAACACCGGCCCGAAGATCTCTTCCCGCGCGATCGTCATCTGGTTGTTCACGTGCGCGAACACCGTCGGCTTGACGTAGTAACCGGTGTCGAGCCCCGCCGGACGGCCGGCGCCGCCGGCGGCGACGGTCGCCCCCTCGGCGATGCCTTTCTCGATCAGATCCTGCACCTTGGCGAACTGCGCCGCCGAGGCCACCGGGCCGATGGCTTTGGCATCGTCGGGATCACCCACCTTGACCCCTGCGGCGACTGCGTTCGCGATCGAGATCGCCTCGTCCATCCGCGAATTCGGCACCAGCATGCGTGACGGCGCGTTGCAGCTCTGGCCGGAGTTGACCATCATGTTGGCCACTCCGGCGGTGACGCTGTCGACGAACGCATCGTCGTCGAGCACGATGTTGGGGCTCTTGCCGCCGAGTTCCTGGGTCACCCGCTTCACCGTGGCCGCCGCGTTCTCGGCCACCGAGACACCCGCGCGGGTCGAGCCGGTGAACGAAACCATGTCGATGTCGGGGTGTTGTGCCAGCGCCACCCCCACCCCGGGGCCGTCGCCGTTGACCATGTTGTAGACGCCGGCCGGAACACCTGCGGCGGCCATGATCTCGGTGAAGACGTAGGCCGAGAACGGCGCCACCTCCGAGGGCTTGAGCACCATGGTGCAGCCGGTCGCCAACGCCGGATAGACCTTCACCGCGATCTGGTTCAGCGGCCAGTTCCACGGCGTGATCAGGCCGCACACCCCGATCGGCTCCCGGGTCACCAGCGTGTCGCCACGCTGTTCGGTGAACGAGAAATTCTTCAGCGCGTCGATCGCCGTGGCGAGGTGACCGATACCGAGCTGGATCTGGGCTCCGGCGGCCAGGGCGGGCGGAGCTCCCATCTCCTCGTGCACCGCGTCGGCGAGATCACCGCTGCGGCGCTGGTATTCGGCCAGAATCGCCTGCAGCAGGTCGAGCCGCTCGGCGCGGGACGACTGCGACCAGCTCGCGAAGGCCCGCCGGGCCGCGGCGACAGCGCGGTCGACGTCGGCTGCCGAACCGAGCGCGATCTTGCCGGCGATCTGTTCGGTGGCCGGGTTCTCCACGTCGAGGGTCTTCGGTTCGGCCGGATCCACCCAGGCACCGTCGATGTAGAACTTGAGGTACTCGCGCATCACCACACTCCTTTGAGCTACTGCGTTGTCTCGTGCTGGACCTGACCCGCGTGTGCCAGGCCGAAGCTGTACCGGATGTGCTCGGCGTGACCGTCGGGAACCACCGGGAAGATCACCGGCGCCGCGACGTCCCGGATCTCCTCGATCCGCTCGCCGACCTGCTCGATGCTCCACGACGGCTGATACACCCCCGGACTTTCCGCCACCACCGCCCGGGCCACCCGGCCGGCCAGCGCGATGAGCACTTCGCCGGTGAGCGAACAGGATTCATGCGCCAGCCAGCCGACCACGGGGGCGACCAGCTCCGGCTCCATCGGCGGGTAGCCGGAGGTGTCGATGCCCTCGGCCATCCGGGTCACCGCGGCCGGAACCACCACATTGCACGTGACGCCGTCGGCCGCACCCTCCAGCGCCGCGACGTTGCTCAGCCCGATCACACCCGCCTTCGCGGCCGCATAGTTGGCCACATCGGAGTTGCCGTACAGTCCGCCGATCGACGAGGTCAGCACGATACGACCGTAGCCCGCATCGCACATGATCGGGAAGGCCGGGCGCACCACGTGAAACGCCCCCCGCAGGTGTACGTCGAGGACGGCGTCGAAATCTTCCGAGCTCATGTCCCGCAACGAGCCGCGCCGGACGTTTCCGGCGTTGTGGATCACGATGTCGATCCGGCCATAGCGCCCCAGCGCGGCATCGATGATGTCCTGCCCGCCCCGCGGTGTCGCGACCGACGCGGTGCAGGCCGCGGCATCGCCACCGGCCGCCCGGATCTCCGCGGCGACCCGCTCGGCGGGATCGTCTCGCGTACCGTCGCCGGACAGGTCGCCGCCGGTGTCGTTGACGATCACTCGGGCTCCCCGGGCGGCCAGCAGCTGCGCGTAGGCGCGGCCCAGCCCCCGCCCGGCACCGGTCACGACGGCGACGCGGCCGTCGAACCGGAGACCGTGGATTTCGCTCAAGCGAAGGGTTCCTCACCGGCGAGTTTGGTCCGGCGCAGCATCCGCCCGGAGTCGGGGTCATAGGGCCGTGCCCGGTGCATCGTCCCGGTGTTGTCCCACATCACCAGATCACCGACCGACCATTGGTGACGGTAGACGAACTGCGGCCGGGTGGCCCAGTCCCGCAGCCGCACCAGGGTTTCGGTGCTCTGCGAGTAGTCCATGCCGACGATGTGACTGGCGGTGCAGCCGAGGATCAGCGACTTGCGCCCGGAGCGGTGCGTCCACACCAGCGGCAGTTCGCGCTCGCCGATCGCCATCATCTGCTGCAGCGTAGCGGCTTGCGGCTCGGGGTCGTAGTACAGCAGTGAGTTCCACGCCGAGTGCATCGCCTTATAGGACGCGTACCGCTGCTTGTCCGCTTCGGACAGATCGTCATAGGCCGCGTAGGTGTTGCAGAACTCGGTGTCCCCGCCGCCGTCGGCCGGCAGCACCTTGCTGGACAGCAGCGATGCCAGGATCGGCACCTCGTTCATGGTGCCGTCCAGGTGCCAGTAGAACGAGCCCTTGAGGTAGTCGGCCTGCTTGTTGACGCTGGTGTCCAGCGTGACGTCGTAGACCGCCTCGCCGTCGCGTTCGGGGGCCAGTGTGCCGAGTGTCTCGGTGAACGCGACCTGTTCGGCGTCGGTGAAGCCGATCTTCGGGAATACCAGTACGCCGCGCTGTTCCAGCAGCTCCCGGATCGCGCCGGCGTGGTCACCCGACAGCAGTGCCTGCTTGTCGGCGAGGACCTCGGTGCCGATCCGCTCGGTGAGATCGCGGGTACTCAGTGTTGTCGTGGACGCCGTCATCGCAGATCCAGCCCTTTCATGTCACCTGCAGCGCGCCAGTCGCGCAGCAGATCTTCGAACGCATAGAAGCCGGGACCGTAGGGCTCGCCGAGGAACGAGCGGCTGGCGTCGCCGAATCCACGGCCCTCGTTGTTGTAATAGCCTGGCGTGCAAGCTAAATCGAACGCAGAGTTGTCGAATGCCAACTCCCGGATGGTGTTGACCCAGGCGTTTTGCCCCTCCTCGCTGGGCTCGACGACCGTCACACTCCGTTTGAGAGCCTCGGCGATGATGTAGGCGATGTGCTCGGCCTGCTGCTCGAACATCGCGGTGGTGTTGGCCGAGACGCCGCCCTGGATGAAGCCGGTGTAGAACTGGTTGGGGAACCCGCGGCTGGTCATCCCGTGCAGGGTGGCGAACCCATCACGCCAGTGGTCGAACAGCGACACCCCGTCGCGGCCTTCGATGACGTCGATCGCGTACCGACGGCTGATCTCCGTGGAGATCTCGAAACCACTGGCGAAGATGACGCAGTCGACCTCGTACTCGACGCCGCCCGCGACAATGCCTTTCTCCGTGAGCCTTTCGACGCCCTTGGATTCGGACACGTCGACCAGCGTGACGTTGGGCCGATTGAACGCGGGTAGGTAGGTGTCGCTGGAGGTCGGGCGCTTGCACATGAACCGGTAGTACGGTTTGAGCGCCTCTGCGGTCTGCGGATCCTCGACGATGTCGTCGATGCGGCGACGCAGCCGCTCCATGATCTTGTAGTCCTCCTCCTCCCGCATCGCCATGATCTCCTCGACGCCCAGCGCCGTCGGGTCGGGGCTGGCGCCGATACGAGCGGTCAGGTTGCGACCCAACTCGGTCCAGAAGTCGCACACCATATCGGGGGCGTCGAACACCACGCCTTCGAACGGCGACCAGCGGTGAAAGTTGCGCTTGCGTTCGGCCTGCCACCCCGGCTGCAGCGACGCGACCCACTGCGGGTCGGTGGGCTCGTTGCCACGGAAGTCCACCGACGACGGCGTACGCTGGAAAACATAGAGCTGCTTGGCATCTTGACCCAGATGCGGGACCAGTTGCACACCGGTAGCGCCGGTGCCGACCAGAGCAACACGTTTGTCGGCCAGCTTGTCCAGGCCGCCGTTCGCGTCGCCGCCGGTGTAGTCGTAGTCCCAGCGGGCCGAATGGAAAACGTGGCCGCCCGCGTTCATGAAGTCCTTGATGCCCGCGATGCCGGGCAACTTGGGGCGGTTGTAGGAGCCCTGCGCCATCACCACGAAACGCGCCCGCAGGTCATCCCCCCGGTTCGTCGTCAACCGCCAGCGCTTGATCTCCTCGTCCCAGCGGACGGTTCGCACCTGAGTCGAGAAGATCGCCCCGTCATAGAGGCCGAAGTGTTTGCCGATGTTCTGGCAATGCTGGAATATCTCGGCGCCGTCGGCGAACTTCTTCGACGGGATGAAGTTGAGTTCTTCGAGCAGCGGGATGTAGCAGTACGCGTCGTTGTCGCACTGGATTCCCGGGAAGCGGTTCCAGTACCAGACGCCGCCGAAGTCGCCGCCCATCTCGATTACCCGCACTTCTGCCACGCCGGCCTTCTTCAGGTAGGCGCCGGCGAGCAGTCCGGCGATGCCGCCGCCGAGGACTACCACCTCGATGTCGGCATCGATGGGTTCACGTGGAGTCACCGGGGTGTACGGATCGACCTCGGCGAACTCGACGAAATCATCCTTGAGTTCAAGGTACTGGCTCGAGCCCTCGGGGCGAATGCGTTTGGCCCGTTCCGCAGCGTACTTGCGCCGCAGCGCATCGATATCGATGTCGTCGGGTGTGCGAGTCGGGGCGCAGTCGGTCATCGATCGTGTCCTGTCGAGGTTTCCCGGGGCGCGCCGGTACCCATGTACTTCGCCAACTGGTGGTGCAGGTTGACGATGGCGCGCTCCCGATACGGGTTGGGCTTGGCCCCTTGGTAGCCAAGGGATTTCATCCCCTGTTGCACCGCGGCCATGTTGGAGAAGTCCTGCGGCAGCACCGAGCGCCACCCCGGGTCGCCCACCGGGGTGTATTCCCACTGAGTCTGCGGTTCTTCGCCTTTGGGGTAGAGCTCGAACACCGACACCTCGAAGATGCACTTGTCGGGGTCATAACTCGGGTGCGGCCGGGCGCTGTAGCACAACGCGCTGGTGAGCCCTTGGCCGATCTGGAAGTTCGGGAAGATCTGCCAGGCGGTGCCGGCCTGGCCGAGCACGTCGGCCGGGATCGTCGGCCAGATGACACCGCGGGCTTCGTCATCACGGCGCGCCGACGCCAGCCAGTGTTCGAGCACCTTGTCGGCCGGGGTTCCCTCGGGAAGCTCGTCGACCAGTCGCTTCGCGGCGTTCACCAGGGTGGCCGTGGTGGTGGCGTTGGTCTCCTCCATGGTGTAGATCTGCATCTCCGCGGTCGACACCCGCGGGTCGGCGCCGATGCCGAGCCGGATCTTGGACTTGGTGGTCTCCAGCTCGTCGGGAGCGTCGTAGCCGATGTTGCTGTGCTTGCCCTGCACCTTGGCCCAGCCCTTGAACTCGCCGAACTTGTTGAACTCCGGATGGGTCGTATAGACGTGGTAGGTCTCGTTGAAGGCCTCCATGGCGACCTTCCAGTTGCAGTCGAATTCCAGCCACTTGCGCCACTTGTAGCGCATGTTCTCCAGGCCGAACGGCTCCAGGATCTTGGCGGCGGGGAACAGGTAGTCGGCCAGCGACTCGCAGTCGGGATCCATGTTGATCCACAGCCAGCCGCCCCAGGTGTCGACCCGCACCGGACGCAGGTGGGTGTTCTCAGGCGTCAGGGTGCCCTGCCAGTCGTCGCGTTCCCGAATGTGGGTGCACTCGCCGTCCAGGCCGTAGGTCCAGCCGTGGAAGCCACAGACGAACGACTTGCGGGTGCGAGCGCAGGCGTTCTTCGCCCCGGCTGGGGTGTCGATCAGCCGGCGGCCGCGATGCATGCAGACGTTGTGGTGTGCGTGAAAAGAGTCCGATCCGGTACGCACCACGATGATGGAATCGTCGAGGATGTCGTAAGTGAGATAGCTGCCCACCTCCGGCAGGTCCTCGACCCGGCCGACCTGTTGCCAAACCTTGCGCCACAACCTGTCCCGTTCGGCGCGGGCGTAGTCGGCGCAGGTGTACGCCTCGACGCCGATCGTCATCGGTTGCGCGAGCTCTTCGGCCGAATCGGCCATCACATCCTCCTGATCGCGGCACGGAAGGTTTCGTCTTTGAGGAACAGCGAAGTGTTGTCGGCGGCGAGGTGGCTCCATTTGAGGTCGAGTCCACCGTCGACCAGCAGGGTCTGACCGGTGATGTAGCCGGCCAGATCCGAGAGCAGGAACAGGATCGGCCCGGCCTGCTCCTCGGGCCGTCCCCGGCGTCCCATTGCGATCGCCCGCCGGTCACGGTCGGGGTCCTGCTCGACGTAGGTGCCCGACGCCGCCGTCTCGGTGACGCCCGGCGCCACCGCGTTGACCCGGATCCCGGCCGCCGCCAGTTCGAGGGCCATGGTGCGGGTCATCGCGACAACGGCGGCCTTGGCGGTGCCGTAGGCGATGTGAAACGGCGCGGTGTTCATCCCGCTGATCGAGGAGATCGACACGATAGAGCCCGGCCGCTGCTGTGCCACCAGTTCGGCGGCGATAGCGCGGCTCATGAAGAACGCGGTCTCCAGGTTGTGCGCGAAGATCTCGCGCCAATCCGACCGGGCCACCCGGGTCGCCGGCATCCAGGTCGCCGGGGCCGCACCGCCGGCGACGTTGACCAGCCCGTAGAGCTGCCCGTCGGCACCGCACGCCGCGTCGAGCACCGTGGCCACGCCCTCGTCGGTGGAGGCGTCGGCCGCCACCGGCACCACCGGCAAGCCGTCGGCGGCCAGCGGCGCGATGTGCTCGTCGAGATTGCGCCGCGAGCGGCTCACCGCGATCACCGTCGCTCCGGCTCGCGCCGCCATCGCGGTGACCGTCGTACCGATTCCGCCGCCGCCGGCGCCCGACACCACCACGACCCGGCCTTCAAGGCTCAAGTGGCCCAGGTGGCTCGACTGATCCGCCATGACCCGCTTTCTCCTGGCACAGGCAGCAGAT
>CAYNJD010000012.1:0-26014 GCA_964397355.1 uncultured Mycobacterium sp.
CCCTACAGCGGCGGCTCGGGGCAGGTGTCGCCGTCGGGCGCCCAGACGGTGACCTTGGTCGCCTGCAGCACGCCCTCGCCGTCCTTGGTGCCGCGGGCGGCGACGCACTTGCCGTCACTGATCATCGACGCCCCGACCGGGACCATCCGGCGCACCCGGGTGTCGTCGTTGACCGTCACCGTGGTGGGTCCGCTCGCCCCGGTGATGGTGATGGTGTCGCCGGCGACCGAGTCGACGACACCGCGGACCCCGCGGTGCGGCGCGGGCGGCGGGGGAGCGTCCGCGCCGCCGGGCCGCTGCGGGCACTTGCCGTCGACCGGGGCGCTGATCGCCACCCATTTCGCGGTCATGGCACCGCTGTCGGCGGGGGCGCTGTCCGGGGCGGGGCCGGCTTTGATGCAGGTGCCGGCGGTGATCTCGCCGCGCTGGGCCGGCACCGGCTCGACGATGCGGGTGGTGTCGTTGAACGCGACCGTGGCGGTGCCGCCGGGCCGGGTGACCTCGAAGGTGTTTCCGGACACCGAGGCGACCGGACCGATGACCCGGTCGACCTGCGCGTGCGCGGGAGCCGGGACGAACAGCGTGGCGGCGAACAGCGCGGCGGCGCCGGTGATCGTGCAGATCGCCGGTGCAGGTGTGCTGGGGAGGGCGGTCATCAGGGTTTCTCCGATCGTCGACGTCGACGGCATGATGTGCCGCCGGACAGGTGCTACCACCGTCAATGGCGGAGTTAGCGCCCAGCTAGCTCTCTGCTGTGAGCCCGCTGTGTAAGTCGCTCCGCCACTGCCCGGCAGGTGCCGGGAACACCGCGGGATACCCGGGCGTTGGGCCAATCATGGCAACTCAAGACCTCACCGCAGCGAAATTCGAAGAAACCATCGCCGACAACGACATCGTGCTGGTCGATTTCTGGGCTTCGTGGTGCGGGCCGTGCAAGTCTTTCGCGCCGACGTTCGAGTCCGCCTCGGAGAATCACCCCGACGTGGTGTTCGCCAAGGTCGACACCGAGGCCGAGCAGCAGCTGGCCGCCGCCGCCCAGATCCGGTCCATCCCCACGCTGATGGCCTTCAAGAAGGGCACGCTGGTGTTCAACCAGGCCGGCGCGCTGCCCGCTGCCGCCCTGGAGGATCTGGTCCGACAGGTCAAGGACCTGGACGTCGAAGCGGCGCTGGCCGCGCAGGCCGAGCAGGACAAGCCCGACCAGGTCTGATAGCCGGCACGCGATAGCGTGCACCGGTGACCACGTCATCGGAGTACGTCCTCGTCGACCGCCCGCGCCCGCAGGTCGCGCTGATCACGCTGAACCGCCCCGAGCGGATGAACTCGATGGCGTTCGACGTCATGGTCCCGCTGCGCGAGGTGCTGGCCGAGATCGGTTACGACAACGCGGTGCGGGTGGTGGTGCTCACCGGCGCGGGCCGGGGGTTCTCCTCGGGTGCCGACCACAAGTCCGCCGGTGCGGTGCCGCACGTTGCCGGGCTGACCCGGCCCAGTTTCGGGTTGCGCTCGATGGAGTTGCTCGACGACGTCATCCTCGCGCTGCGGCGGCTGCACCAGCCGGTGATCGCCGCGGTCAACGGGGCCGCCATCGGCGGCGGGTTGTGCCTGGCGCTGGCGGCCGACATCAGGGTCGCCGCGTCGGGCGCCTACTTCCGCGCGGCCGGCATCAACAACGGCCTCACCGCCAGCGAACTGGGCCTGAGCTACCTGCTGCCGCGGGCGATCGGGGCGTCGAGGGCGTTCGAGATCATGCTCACCGGCCGTGACGTCGACGCCGCCGAAGCCGAGCGGATCGGCCTGGTCTCCCGGGTGGTCGAGGGTTCGCAACTGCTCGACACCTGCTATGAGATGGCCGAGCGGATCGCGGCGTTCTCCCGGCCGGGCACCGAACTGACCAAGCGGACGCTCTGGAGCGGACTCGATGCCGGTAGTCTGGAGGGGCACATGCAGGCCGAGGGTCTCGGACAGCTCTACGTGCGCCTGCTGACCAGCAACTTCGAGGAAGCCGTCGCCGCGCGCGCCGAGCAGCGCCCACCGGTCTTCACAGACGACAAATAGTTCAGGAGTATGCGCGCCCGTGATCCGCGCCGGCGACGATGCAGCGCGCAGCTTGCGGAGCGATGAGAAGGAGTGCCCGTGATCACCGCAACGGACCTGGAGGTCCGCGCCGGGGCACGCACCCTGCTCTCGGCAGTCGGCCCGGCGCTGCGGGTGCAGCCCGGCGACCGCATCGGGCTGGTCGGACGCAACGGGGCGGGTAAGACCACCACGCTGCGCATCCTCGCCGGCGAGGGCGAGCCCTATGCCGGCAGCGTCACCCGCAGCGGCGAGATCGGCTACCTGCCGCAGGATCCCCGCGAAGGCAACCTCGACGTGGTGGCGCGCGACCGGGTGCTCTCGGCGCGTGGCCTGGACACCCTGCTGGCGGACCTGGAAAAGCAGCAGGTGGCGATGGCCGAGGTTGTCGACGACGCCGCCCGCGACCGCGCGATCCGCCGCTACGGCCAGCTCGAGGAGCGGTTCGCGGCGCTGGGCGGTTATGCCGCCGAGAGTGAGGCCGGCCGCATCTGCACCAGCCTGGGACTGCCCGAGCGGGTGCTGGCGCAGCCGCTGCGCACCCTGTCGGGCGGTCAGCGACGCCGAATCGAGCTGGCCCGCATCCTGTTCGCGGCCGCCGATGGGGGAGCGGGAGCGGCGAATTCGGCCACCACGCTGCTGCTCGACGAGCCGACCAACCACCTCGACGCCGACTCGGTGGGCTGGCTGCGCGACTTCCTCAAGGCCCACACCGGCGGGCTGGTGCTGATCAGCCACAACGTCGACCTGCTGGCCGATGTCGTCAACCGGGTGTGGTTCCTCGACGCGGTGCGCGGCGAGGCCGACGTCTACAACATGGGCTGGCAGAAGTACCTCGACGCCCGGGCCACCGATGAGCAGCGTCGCCGCCGGGAGCGCGCCAACGCCGAACGCAAGGCGTCGGCACTGCGCAGCCAGGCCGCCAAGCTGGGCGCCAAAGCCACCAAAGCCGTTGCCGCGCAAAACATGTTGCGTCGCGCTGATCGGATGATGGCCGCGCTGGACGAGGAACGGGTGGCCGACAAGGTGGCCCGGATCAAGTTCCCGACACCGGCGGCGTGCGGCCGCACCCCACTGGTGGCCTCCGGGCTGACCAAGACCTACGGCTCGCTGGAGGTGTTCTCCGGCGTGGACCTGGCCATCGACCGCGGCTCGCGGGTGGTCGTGCTGGGCCTCAACGGCGCGGGTAAGACGACACTGCTGCGCCTGCTGGCCGGTGTCGAGACGCCCGACGCGGGTCAGCTGGAGCCGGGGCACGGCTGCAAGATGGGCTACTTCGCTCAGGAGCACGACACCATCGACAACGCGGCGACGGTGTGGGAGAACACGATTCACGCCGCCCCCGACACCTCCGAGCAGGATCTGCGCGGCCTGCTGGGCGCATTCATGTTCACCGGCGCGCAGCTGGATCAGCCGGCCGGGACACTGTCCGGCGGCGAGAAGACCCGGCTGGCGCTGGCCGGGCTGGTGGCCTCGACCGCGAACGTGCTGCTGCTCGACGAACCGACCAACAATCTCGATCCGGCCTCGCGTGAGCAGGTGCTCGACGCGCTGCGCAGCTACACCGGGGCCGTGGTGCTGGTCACCCACGACCCGGGCGCGGCAGAGGCGCTCGATCCGCAGCGGGTGGTGCTGCTGCCCGACGGTACCGAGGACCACTGGTCCGCCGAGTATCGCGACCTGATCGAGTTGGCATAGAACCGGCATTTCAGCCAAAGCCGCCCGGTTTCGCCGACGTCTTTTTACGCTGAATCCGTTGATTCGGCGAGGGGATGGTGAGCAGACGTGGCGGCGACAACGAAGGCGGGCAAGCCGCGCGATCGACTGCTGGTCGAGTTGCGCAACGCCTACGAGCAAGGGGCCAGCATTCGTACGCTGGCGGCCTCCACCGGGCGATCGTACGGTTCCGTGCACAGTATGCTGCGGGAGTCGGGCGTGGCGATGCGCAGCCGCGGCGGCCCCAACCATCGCACCAGATCCCGCTAGGCGCGCGAAATCAGCGCTGCCGCACCGAATCCTCCACCAGATCGAGGACCGCGGACAGCCGCTGCGGGTCCTCGCCCGAGGCCAGCCGCGCCACCAGGCCGTCGAGCACCAGATCTAGGTAGGTGTGCAGCACGTCGCTGGGCACATCGTCGCGCAGCCGGCCGGCCTGCTTCTGCCGGTTCAGTCGATCCGTTGTGGCAGCGGATAATTCGGCTGACCGCTCCGCCCACCCGCGGCTGAACTCCGGGTCGTGACGCAGTTTGCGCGCGATCTCCAGCCGGGTGGCCAGCCAGTCGTACTGTTCCGGGGCGGCCAGCATCTCCCGCATGACACCGATCAGTCCCTCGCGCGAGGCCAGGTCGGCCATCCGCTGATCATCCTCGCGCGCCAGCTCGAAGAACAGCGTGTCCTTGTCGCGGAAGTGATGGAAGATCGCACCGCGCGACAGCCCTATCGTCTGCTCCAGCCGGCGCACCGTGGCAGCGTCGTAACCGTATGCGGCGAAACACCTTCGCGCACCGTCGAGGATCTGGCGGCGCCGGGCCGCCAGGTGATCCTCGCTGACCCTGGGCATCAGGTTCTCGCCGCCTGCGCGGACTAGTCCGACTTCAACATGTTGCGCAGCACGTACTGCAGAATGCCGCCGTTGCGGTAGTAGTCGGCCTCGCCGGGGGTGTCGATGCGCACCACCGCGTCGAACTCGACGGTGCTTCCGTCGGCTTTGGTGGCCTTGACGTGCACCGTTTTGGGCGTCTTGCCGTTGTTGAGCTCTTCGATGCCGGTGATGTCGAACACCTCGGTGCCGTCCAGCTTCAGCGAGGCCGCGGACTCGCCGGCGGGGAACTGCAGCGGGATCACGCCCATGCCGATCAGGTTGGAGCGGTGGATGCGCTCGAACGACTCGGTGATGACCGCGCGCACCCCCAACAGCACGGTGCCCTTGGCGGCCCAGTCACGCGACGAGCCCGAACCGTACTCCTTGCCGCCGAGCACGACCAGCGGAATGTTGCGTGCCGCATAGTTCTGCGCGGCGTCGAAGATGAACTCCTGCGGACCGCCATCCTGGGTGAAGTCGCGGGTGTAGCCGCCGGAGACATCGTCGAGCAGCTGGTTGCGCAGCCGGATGTTGGCGAAGGTGCCGCGGATCATCACCTCGTGGTTGCCGCGCCGCGAACCCAGCGAGTTGTAGTCCTTCGGCGAGACACCGTTGGCCTCCAGGTACTGGGCGGCCGGCGTGCCTTTCTTGATCGCGCCGGCCGGGCTGATGTGGTCGGTGGTCACCGAATCCCCCAGCAGTGCAAGCACGCGCGCGCCGGTGATGTCGGTGACCGGCGCCGGCTCGGCGGGCATGCCGTCGAAGTACGGCGCCTTGCGCACGTAGGTCGACTTGTCGTCCCAGGCGAAGGTGTTGCCCTCCGGGGTGGGCAGCGAGCGCCAGCGCTCGTCGCCGGCGAACACGTCGGCGTAGGACTTGGTGAACATGTCGCGGTCGATCGAGGAGGCGATGGTCTCCTGGATCTCGGCGGTGGTGGGCCAGATGTCCTTGAGGAACACGTCGTTGCCGTCGTGATCCTTGCCCAGCGGCTCGTTGGCGAAGTCGAAGTCCATGGTCCCGGCAATGGCGTAGGCGATGACCAGCGGCGGGGAGGCCAGGTAGTTCATCTTCACGTCCGGCTGGATGCGGCCCTCGAAGTTACGGTTGCCCGACAGCACCGCCGTCACCGACAGGTCGTTGTCGTTGATGGCCTTCGAGATCTCCTCGGGCAGCGGGCCGGTGTTGCCGATGCAGGTGGTGCAGCCGTAGCCGCCCAGGTAGAAGCCGAGCTTCTCCAGGTACGGCCACAACCCGGCCTTGTTGTAGTAGTCGGTCACCACCTGCGAGCCCGGCGCCATGTTGGTCTTGACCCACGGCTTGGAGGTCAGGCCCTTCTCGACGGCCTTTTTGGCCAGCAGCGCCGCACCCAGCATCACCTCCGGGTTGGAGGTGTTGGTGCACGAGGTGATGCCGGCGACGACGACGGCGCCGTGGTCGAGGATGAAGTCGCCACGCTCGGCCGAGGACACCTTGACCGGCTTGCTGGGCCGGCCGCTGCAGTTGTTGGCCGCCGACGGCAGCGCCGCACCGTCGTCGGCGAACGACAGCACCGCGGGGTCGGAGGCGGGGAACGATTCCTCCACCGCCTCGTCGAGCTGGCTGTGCGGGGCACTGCCCTCGTCGTTGACGTAGTTGTGAATGTCCTTGCGGAACGCGGTCTTTGCGTCCGAGAGCTCGATGCGGTCCTGCGGGCGCTTCGGGCCGGCGATCGACGGCACCACGGTGCTCAGATCCAGCTCGATGTACTCCGAGTAGGCCGGCTCGTGGTCCGGGTTGTGCCACATACCCTGCGCCTTGGCGTAGGCCTCCACCAGCGCCAGCTGCTGCTCGGTGCGCCCGGTCAGCCGCAGGTAGTTGATGGTCTCTTCGTCGATCGGGAAAATCGCTGCGGTGGAACCGAATTCCGGGCTCATGTTGCCCAGGGTGGCGCGGTTGGCCAGCGGCACCTCGGCCACACCCTTGCCGTAGAACTCGACGAACTTTCCGACCACGCCGTGCCGGCGCAGCATGTCGGTGACAGTCAGCACCACATCGGTGGCCGTCACGCCCGGCTGGATCTCACCGGTCAGCTTGAACCCGACCACCCGCGGGATCAGCATCGACACCGGCTGACCCAGCATGGCGGCCTCGGCCTCGATGCCGCCGACACCCCAGCCCAACACGCCCAGGCCGTTGACCATGGTGGTGTGGCTGTCGGTGCCCACGCAGGTGTCCGGGTAGGCCACCCCGTCGCGCACCATGACCGTGCGGGCCAGGTACTCGATGTTGACCTGGTGCACGATGCCGGTGCCCGGCGGCACCACCTTGAAGTCGTCGAAGGCGCCCTGGCCCCAGCGCAGGAACTGGTATCGCTCGCCATTGCGCTGGTATTCGAGCTCCACGTTGCGCTCGAAGGCGTCGGCGCGACCGAAGACATCCAGGATCACCGAGTGGTCGATCACCAGCTCGGCCGGGGCCAGCGGGTTGACCTTCGCCGGGTCGCCGCCCAGTGCCGCGACGGCTTCGCGCATGGTGGCCAGGTCCACGATGCACGGCACGCCGGTGAAGTCCTGCATGACCACCCGGGCCGGGGTGAACTGGATCTCGACGCTGGGCTCGGCGGCCGGGTCCCAGTTGGCGATCGCGTTGATGTGGTCCTTGGTGATGTTGGCGCCGTCCTCGGTGCGCAGCAGGTTTTCGGCCAGCACCTTGAGGCTGTAGGGGAGTTTCTTGGTGCCCGGGACCGCGTCGAGGCGATAGATCTGATACTCGTCGTCACCCACCTTGAGGGTGTCGCGGGCTCCGAATGAGTTCACCGATTCTTTGCTGGTCACTTCAACTCCCCGAGTATCGAATTCTCCTGCGCCGACGGGTCCGCGCCGACGAGCGTCACAACCCTAACAGTACGTTTGTCCTGCATAAAGTAAGGTTTGCCTCACTCGGAGGGCGCGGTTGGCTGCACGGTGCCGACTGTGCGCTCCGTGGCGGGGAGGTCGCATCCGCACTCAGTTGGGTGGGGGCCTGCTGTTCCGGGCACGCTCGGCGGCGATGGCGCGGGCGCGGTTTTGGGCCCGGGTTCGGTTGCGGGTGGGCATCATCAGGGTGTGCCCGGGGGTGCGGGAAGTGTCGGTGACCGTCGGTGCCAGTTCGCCGGTGGGCGCGCACAGGGCGGGAAACAGCAGGCGGCTGCCGGGGTGGGTGGTGTAGGTGGCCCCGCTGGGACTGGTCCATTCGATGGACCCGTCTGGGTGTTGACGGTCTCGCCAGTGGTGAAACGTCTTGAGCAAGTGATGTTTTCGGCACAGTGCTCGGAGATTGGACGGGTGGGTGGGCCCGCCGGAATCATAGGCGAGGGCGTGGTCGAGATCGCAGGTGTGTGCCGGGCGATCACAACCGGGGAACCGGCAGGTCATGTCGCGGACGCGTACGAACTCGTCCAGGGCGGTCGAGGGGCGATAGCCCGGCTCGGGTGGGCTGTTCGGGCCCGGGTGGCAGATGGTGCGCACGGTGGCGCCGCGGGTGAGGAGCTCGGCCAACAGCGGTGCGGGCAACGCCGGGCCGCCGAGGATCAGCGCGGGCGGGGTCTTCGGCGGCGGGTCGGGTTCGGGGCCGCGCGGGGCGGAGAGGTTGTTGGGGTCGCCCGGTGGGGCGGGGGGCTCATCGCCGTTGCGGTGGGCGTCGACGGGGCTTTGCACGGTTTCGGCGTGGGCGACGACGTGGATCACCGGCCGACCGGGTGTCGGTGCGGATGTGTCATCGGCGCCGCCGCCTGCCGCGGTCTGGGCGGGGCAGCACTGGTTTCCGCAGGCGCACGCCAGCGTCTGAGACCCGGCGGCCAGGGCGCCCAGGGCGTCGGCGCGGCGCTGGGCGATGGTGCGCGGGTCGTCGTCGCAGACTCCGTGGGCCATCGCGGCCAGGCGGCGGTCGAGCGCCTCGGCGTCGTGGGCGTAGAGCCGGCCCCACAGCGGGGTGGTGGCGTGGTCGGTGCTGCGCTTGTCGACGACCAGGTCGCGGGAGCGGGCCAGGATGCGCCCGCGGCGAAGCGCATCGCTGTCGTGGGCTTCGATGATCGCGTCGATGGCCTGGGCGGTCTTGTCCTGCGACAGCGGCCCGTAGCGTAGCGCGTCGGCGGCCAGGGCGGTGTCGACCAGCGCCAGCACGGACGGGTTGTCGATCAAGGTGGTGTGCCAGGAGATCGTGGCGGCCAGCGCGGCGGTGATGCGCCCGGCGGCCAGCAGTGCGGCGACTTTCGGTAGCCGGTTGCGCAGCGCGACCGCGAGGTACATCTGCGAGGACGCCTTGCCGTGGCTGATGGCGCAACCGGCGCTGACCTCAGCGGCCACCCCGTCCCAGTCGTCACAGGCCCACCGCGAGCGGCCGGTGGGGGCGTGCGGGTCCTCGTAGCAGCGCCGGGCGGTCAGCTCCGCGATCGCGGCCAGCCGCCGGGACGCGGCCATCGCCTCGGCCCGGGCCCACCGGCCGACCTCGGCGACCAGGGTGGCCTGGTCGGCCTGGGCCAGATCTGGCTGGTCGGCCAGATCGCAAGGCATCGCTTGATCGAACATATTTTCGATTGTAGGTGGGGGGTCTGACAGTCCGACAGGATCTGACTGGATTGAAGCGCTAGCAGCGTTTGAATATCTCGCTCACTTGCTACCGTCATCTCCCGTGACCACCCCGCATCCGCCGGCCTACGTCCCCGGCGAGCTCTGCATCGCCGTCGGCCTCGACCCGGCCACGCCACCGGATGACTGCATGGCGCTGGTCAAGGTCGCCGTGGCGGCCGACGGGGTCAGCGCCCCGGCCGCCGACGCGCCGGCGCTGCGCAACGTGGTGGCCGAAGCGGCCCGCGACGGCATCGACCTCAAGATCGTCGAGGTGGCCCGCAACCCGGCGATGGACACCGCGCTGCGCGACGTCGCCACGGTGGTGGGCTATGACTATCCGGACTCGACCGTGCTGGTGCTCAGCACCACCTACGTCGGCAGCTACAGCGGCCAGTTCCACCGGGCCAAGTTGGAGGCCGCCGAAGACCACGCCAAAACCGGTGATCCAGTGGTGTCGGCGCAGAATTTCCTCAATGAATTGACCACCCCCGATCTGCCGTGGACGGGGCTGACGATTGTGTTGCTGGTCGGGGTGGCCGCGGCTGCCGTTGGCACCCGCGTTCTGCAGCGACGTAGCAAACGCGCCGCGGAGCGCGACGGTGTTGCCGACTAACGGCTTCCAGCTGCGGTAATTACCGCTTTTAGGCGACTGTAGCTCGCCCCTGTCTAACGCCATGGCAAATGGTTATGTCACCGTTGGGTCACAACCGGCTTAATTACAAAGACGTAGTTTGTTACGAACGTTTCTCCAGTGACGGATGTGACGTATGGTTCAAAAGGCGCAGCTGTTATATCTGTGTTTTTGCCGCCGGCCGAAGCGCGGCGCCGCCTGCCCGAGCTCGAGGAGATCCACGCCGAATGAGACGCATCCGCTGTGGCGCTGCCGACTCTGCTGGCTCCGCTTTCCGACGGGCCGCCAGGTTCGCCCAACCCGCCGCAGCGTCGGTGCTCAGCACCGCGATGCTGCTGGGCACCCCCGGGCTGGCCGGAGCCGAACCCGATCCCGACGGTCTGGCCGCGCTGATCGCCGACGTCGCCGAGGCCAACCAGCAGCTGCAGAACCTGGGTGCACAGATCGCCACCCAGAAGGAGGGGGTCAACAAAGCACTGGTGGACCTGCAGACCGCGCGCGACGACGCGGCCGCCGCCCAGCACGAGGTAGAGGCCGGCCGGCAGGCCATCGCCGAGGCCGACGCCGCGATCGTCGCCGCGCAGCGGCGGTTCAACACCTTCGCCGCGTCGACCTACGTCAACGGGCCGTCGGACAGCTACCTGACCGCGTCCGACCCCTCGGAGATGATCGCCACCGCGGCCGCCGGCCAGACCCTGGCGCTCAGCTCGCAGCAGGCGCTGGACAACCTCAAGCGGGCCCGCACCGAGCAGCTGAACAAGGAGTCCGAGGCCCGGCTGGCCAAGCAGAAGGCCGACCAGGCGGTCGCCGACGCGCAGTCCAGCCAGGACGCCGCGGTGGCCGCCCTCACCGAGACCCAGCGCAAATTCGGCGAACAGCAGGGCGAGATCGATCGGCTGGCCGCCCAGCGCAACCAGGCGCAGGCCAAACTCGCCGCCGCCCGCAGCCAGCAGCAGCCCCAGCAGGGGCCCGCGCCGGCAGGCGCGCCGTCGACCGACCGGTGGGGCAACCCCGCCGGCCCGTCCGACCCCGCAGCCACCCCGGCAGCCAAGCGCACCGACCAGTGGGACGGCGAATGGGATCCCACCCTGCCGATGGTGCCCAGCGCCAACATCCCCGGCGACCCGATCGCGGTCATCAACCAGGTGCTCGGGATCTCCCAGACCTCGGCGCAGGTGACCTCGAACCTGGGCCGGCAGTTCCTGCAGTCGATCGGGCTGGCCAAGCCCGACGACTCCGGCATCACCAACGGCCGCATCCCGCGGGTGTACGGACGGCAGGCCTCGGAATATGTGATCCGCCGGGCACTCTCCCAGCGCGGCGTGCCCTACTCCTGGGGCGGGGGCACCGCCGCGGGACCCAGTCGGGGCATCGGATCGGGTTCGGGCACCGTCGGATTCGACTGTTCCGGGCTGATCCTCTACGCCTTCGCCGGGGTCGGCATCAAGCTGCCGCACTACTCCGGTTCGCAGTACAAGATGGGCCGCCAGATCCCGACGGCGATGGCGCGCCGCGGCGACGTCATCTTCTACGGCCCGGGCGGCAGCCAGCACGTGACGCTCTACCTCGGCAACGGCCTGATGCTGGAGGCCCCCGACGTGGGTCAGGTCGTGAAGGTGTCGCCGGTGCGTAAAAGCGGCATGACGCCGTTTGTTGTCCGATACATCGAATACTGACGGCGGAGGCAATGCGACAGAGTTTTGTGCGTTTCTACCGGGCGACCGGATCGCTGCTGGCAGCGATTCCGCTGCTGCTCGGGCTGGCCGCACCGGCCGCGGCCGACCCGGCATGGGATCCCACGCTGCCGGCGGTCATCAGCGCCGGGGCGCCCGGCGATCCGCTCGCGGTCGCGAACGCGTCGTTGCAGGCCACCGCGCAGGCCACCCAGACCACCATGGACCTGGGTCGCAAGTTCCTGTCCGGGCTGGGATTCAACGTCGGAGATCAGACCAACGTCTCACCCGGCCAGCGGGTGCACGGCAAACAGGCCATCGAGTACGTCATCCGGCGCGGCGGCTCCCAGATGGGGGTGCCCTACTCCTGGGGCGGCGGCTCGCTGACCGGCCCCAGCAAGGGGATCGACTCCGGGGCCGGCACCGTCGGCTTCGACTGCTCGGGCCTGATGCGTTACGCGTTCGCCGGGGTCGGCGTGCTGATCCCGCGGTTCTCCGGTGACCAGTACAACGCCGGCCGGCACATCCCGCGCAATCAGGCCCGCCGCGGCGACCTGATCCTCTACGGGCCCGGCGGCGGTCAGCACGTCGCGATGTACCTCGGTGGCGGCAAGATGCTGGAGGCTTCGGGCAGCGCCGGCAAGGTCGTCGTCAGCCCGGTGCGGACCTCCGGGATGACGCCGTATCTGACCCGGATCATCGAGTACTGACGCACCGGGGCGGGGCCGTGCGTCGACGGATGCTGCGATCCCTGGAATAGTGGCTGGAATAGTGAAACGCGGGCACGACGCTGCCCCTCGGCCGCAGGCCGTGCAAATAGTTGTGTCTGACCGACCTTTGTGGAGGATTTGTCGATGACGTCATCGGATGGGACGCCCGCGGGCGCCAGCGGTTTCCCCGGCCCTGAGGGGGCGCAGGGCCCGGGCTCAGGTCTGGCCGCCGACGTACACGCGCTGGAGCGGGCCATCTTCGAGGTCAAGCGCGTCATCGTCGGCCAGGACCAGCTCGTCGAGCGGATCCTGGTCGGGCTGCTGGCCAAGGGGCACGTGCTGCTCGAGGGTGTTCCCGGCGTCGCCAAGACGCTGGCCGTCGAGACGTTCGCCCGGGTGGTCGGTGGTTCCTTCGCCCGCATCCAGTTCACCCCGGACCTGGTCCCCACCGACATCATCGGCACCCGCATCTACCGGCAGGGCCGTGAGGAGTTCGACACCGAGCTCGGGCCGGTGATGGTCAACTTCCTGCTGGCCGACGAGATCAACCGCGCCCCGGCCAAGGTGCAGTCGGCGCTGCTGGAGGTCATGCAGGAGCGCAAGGTGTCCATCGGCGGCAAGACCTTCGCCCTGCCCAACCCGTTTTTGGTGATGGCCACCCAGAACCCGATCGAGCACGAGGGCGTCTACCCGCTGCCCGAGGCGCAGCGCGACCGCTTCCTGTTCAAGATCAACGTCGGCTACCCGTCGCCGGAAGAGGAACGCGAGATCATCTACCGGATGGGCGTGACCCCGCCGGAGCCCAAGCAGATCCTCAACCCCGGCGACCTGCTGCGGTTGCAGGGGCTGGCGGCCAACAACTTCGTGCACCACGCGCTGGTCGACTACGTGGTGCGGGTGATCACCGCGACCCGCGTGCCCGAGCAGTTCGGCATGCCCGACGTGAAGAACTGGCTGTCGTTCGGCGCGTCGCCGCGTGCCTCGCTGGGCATCATCTCCGCGTCCCGGGCGCTGGCGCTGGTGCGCGGACGCGACTACGTGATCCCGCAGGACGTCATCGAGGTCATCCCCGACGTGCTGCGGCACCGGCTGGTGCTGTCCTACGACGCGCTCGCCGACGAGATCACCTCGGAGATCGTCATCAACCGGGTGCTGCAGACGGTGCCGCTGCCGCAGGTGAACGCCGTCCCGCAGCAGCCGCATTCGGCGTCACCGGGTGCCCCGACCGCGGCGGCCGTGGCCAGCGGTCGGTGAGCGACCCCGACACCGGATCGCAAGACCCGGCAAACAGCACCGCACCGCCGTCGATGCTGCGCGGCGGAATCCGTGACCCCAAACTGGCGGCGGCGCTGCGGACCCTTGAGCTGACCGTCAAACGCAAGCTCGACGGGGTGCTGCACGGCGATCACCTCGGCCTGATCCCGGGCCCGGGCTCCGAGCCGGGGGAGTCGCGGCTCTACCAGCCGGGCGACGACGTGCGCCGGATGGACTGGTCGGTCACCGCCCGCACCACCCACCCGCACGTCCGCCAGATGATCGCCGACCGGGAGCTGGAGACCTGGCTGGTGGCCGACATGTCGGCCAGCATGGATTTTGGCACCGCGACCTGCGAGAAGCGTGACCTGGCGGTGGCCGCGGCCGCGGCCATCGTCTATCTCAACAGTGGCGGCGGTAACCGGTTGGGAGCGTTGGTGGCCAACGGCCAGCAGGTGCTGCGGGTGCCGGCCCGCTCCGGGCGCAACCACGAGCAGACGCTGCTGCGCACCATCGCCACCATTCCGCGGGCCCCGGCCGGGGTGCGCGGCGATTTGGCGGCGGCCATCGACGCGCTGCGCCGCCCGGAACGACGGCGCGGCATGGCGGTCGTCATCAGCGACTTCCTCGGCCCGATCAACTGGATGCGACCGCTGCGGGCGATCGCCGCCCGCCACGAGGTGCTCGGCATCGAGGTGCTCGACCCCCGCGACGTCGAACTGCCCGACGTCGGCGACGTGGTACTGCAAGACACCGAATCGGGCGTCACCCGCGAGTTCACCATCGACGCCAAGCTGCGCGACGACTTCGCCCGGGCCGCGGCCGCCCACCGCGCCGACGTCACGCACGCGCTGCGCAGCTGCGGCGCCCCGCTGTTGTCACTGCGCACCGACCGGGACTGGATCGCCGACATCGTCCGATTCGTCGAGTCACGCCGGCGCGGCGCGCTGGCGGGCATGGCGTGATCTCGACCCGCATGCAAAAGACAGGTCTGCTATGACATTGCCGCTACTCGGGCCGATGACGCTGTCCGGCTTCGCTCACCCGTGGTTCTTCCTGTTCCTGTTCGTGGTCATGGGCCTGGTCGCGCTGTACATCCTGGTGCAGGTGGCACGGCACCGGCGCATCCTGCGGTTCGCCAACATGGAGCTGCTCGAAAGCGTGGCGCCCAAGTCGCCCACCCGCTGGCGCCACCTGTCGGCCATCCTGCTGGTGGCCTCGCTGCTGCTGTTCACCGTGGCGATGGCCGGCCCCACCCACGACGTGCGGATCCCGCGCAACCGCGCGGTGGTGATGCTGGTGATCGACGTGTCCCAGTCGATGCGTGCCACCGACGTCGAGCCGACCCGACTGGCCGCCGCGCAAGAGGCCGGCAAACAGTTCGCCGACGAGCTGACGCCCGGCATCAACCTCGGCCTGATCGCCTACGCCGGCACCGCCACCGTGCTGACCTCGCCGACCACCAACCGCGAGGCCACCAAACAGGCGATCGACAAGCTGCAGCTGGCCGACCGGACCGCCACCGGGGAGGGCATCTTCACCGCGCTGCAGGCGATCGCAACGGTGGGCGCGGTCATCGGCGGCGGCGACACTCCGCCGCCGGCCCGCATCGTGCTGCTCTCCGACGGCAAGGAGACCGTGCCGTCCAACCCGGACAACCCCAAGGGGGCGTTCACCGCGGCGCGCACCGCCAAGGACCAGGGCGTGCCGGTCTCCACGATCTCGTTCGGCACCGCCTACGGCTACGTCGAGATCAACGACCAGCGCCAGCCGGTTCCGGTCGACGACGACTCGCTGAAGAAGATCGCCGACCTGTCCGGTGGCACCGCCTACACCGCCTCCAGCCTGGCTCAGCTCAAGGAGGTCTACGCCACCCTGCAGGACCAGATCGGCTACGAGACGATCCGCGGCGACGCGTCCACCGGCTGGCTGCGGCTGGGGTCGTTCATCCTGGCGCTGGCCGGGCTGGCGGCGCTGCTGCTGAACCGGCGGCTGCCCGCCTAGCCACCGTCCGGCGTTGACTCTGCGGACAGGGCGTAAATGTGCGAGAAGCGCCCGCCCTCAGCGCAGCGTCAGCGCCCTGGTCCGATAGGTTGACTGCGTGACAGACAGCGAAACACCGGCAACAAAACCCCCGTTCGTGTCCCGCTCGGTCCTGGTCACCGGCGGCAATCGGGGCATCGGGTTGGCGATCGCGCAGCGGCTGGCCGCCGACGGCCACAAGGTGGCGGTGACGCACCGCGGCTCAGGTGCTCCCGACGGACTGTTCGGGGTGGTGTGCGACGTCACCGACAACGACGCCGTCGATCGGGCGTTCAAAGAGGTCGAGGAGCACCAGGGGCCGGTGGAGGTGCTGGTGTCCAACGCCGGCATCTCCAAGGACGCGTTCCTGATGCGGATGACCGAGGAGCGCTTCACCGAGGTCATCGACGCCAACCTCACCGGGGCGTTCCGGGTGGCGCAGCGCGCCTCGCGCAGCATGCAGCGCAACCGGTTCGGCCGGATCATCTTCATCGGCTCGGTCTCGGGCATGTGGGGTATCGGCAACCAGGCCAACTACGCCGCCGCCAAGGCCGGGCTGATCGGCATGGCGCGCTCGATCTCCCGGGAGCTGTCCAAGGCAGGGGTCACCGCCAACGTCGTCGCGCCCGGCTACATCGACACCGAGATGACCCGGGCGCTCGACGAGCGCATCCAGGCCGGCGCACTGGAGTTCATCCCGGCCAAGCGGGTCGGCACCGCCGAGGAGGTCGCCGGTGCGGTCAGCTTCCTGGCGTCCGAGGACGCCAGCTACATCGCCGGCGCGGTGATCCCGGTCGACGGCGGCATGGGCATGGGCCACTGATTAGGTAAAGGACTGACATGGCAGGCATTCTCGAAGGCAAGCGGATCCTGGTCACCGGGATCATCACCGACGCCTCGATCGCGTTTCACATCGCCAGGGTGGCCCAGGAGGCCGGCGCGCAGCTGGTCTGCACCGGGTACGACCGGATGCGGCTGATCCAGCGCATCATCGACCGGTTGCCCCAGCAGGCTCCGCTGCTCGAGCTCGACGTGCAGGACGAGAAGCACCTCGACACGCTGGCCGACCGCATCACCGAGGTGATCGGGGAGGGCAACAAGCTCGACGGCGTGGTGCACTCGATCGGTTTCATGCCGCAGACCGGCATGGGCGTGAACCCGTTCTTCGACGCCCCCTATGAGGACGTCGCCAAGGGCATCCACATCTCCGCGTACTCGTATGCCTCGCTGGCCAAGGCCACGCTGCCGATCATGAACCCCGGCGGGTCCATCGTCGGGATGGACTTCGACCCGACCCGGGCGATGCCGGCCTACAACTGGATGACGGTGGCCAAGAGCGCGCTGGAGTCGGTCAACCGGTTCGTCGCGCGGGAGGCCGGCCAGGTCGGTGTGCGGTCGAATCTCGTTGCGGCCGGGCCGATCCGGACCCTGGCGATGAGCGGGATCGTCGGCGGTGTGCTCGGCGAGGGCGCCGCTGAACAGATCCGGTTGCTCGAGGAGGGCTGGGACCAGCGCGCCCCAGTCGGCTGGGACATGAAGGACCCCACCCCGGTGGCCAAGACCGTCTGTGCGCTGCTGTCGGACTGGCTGCCCGCCACCACCGGCACGGTGGTCTACGCCGACGGCGGCGCCCACACCCAGTTGCTCTAAATGGAGCCCGACGCGGTCCTGCTGCTGTCGTTCGGCGGACCCGAGGGACCCGAGCAGGTGCGGCCGTTCCTGGAGAACGTCACCCGGGGACGCGGCGTGCCGGCGGCACGGCTCGACGCCGTCGCCGAGCACTACCACCATTTCGGCGGAGTGTCGCCGATCAACGCCATCAACCGGGCGCTGGCCGAGCAGTTGCGTGCCGAATTGCCCGGCCTGCCGGTGTATTTCGGCAACCGCAACTGGGAGCCCTACATCGAGGACGTCGTCGCGCAGATGGCCGCCGACGGGATCCGCCGCGCCGCGGTGCTGCCGACCTCGGCCTGGGGCGGGTACTCCGGCTGCGAGCAGTACGCGCAAGACATCGCCCGGGCGCGGCGGGCGGTCGGGGAGCGGGCACCGCAGCTGGTGAAACTGCGCCACTACTTCGACCATCCACTGTTCGTGGCGATGTTCGCCGAGGCGATCGCCGCCGCCTCCGACACCCTGCCGGCCGATGTGCGGGGCGACGCCCGGCTGGTGTTCACCGCGCATTCGATTCCGGTGGCCGCCGACGAACGCTACGGCCCGCGGCTCTACAGCCGTCAGGTCGGCTACGCCACCGGCCTGGTCGCGGCCGCAGCCGGGTACACCGACTACGACCAGGTGTGGCAGTCGCGCTCCGGGCCGCCGCAGCTGCCCTGGCTGGAGCCCGACGTCGAAGCGCATCTGGCCGTGCTGGCCGACTCGCGCGTGCGCGCGGTGATCATCTGCCCGATCGGATTCCTCAGCGACAACATCGAAGTGGTCTGGGATCTCGACAACGAAGTGCGTTCGGCGGCGGAGGCGGCCGGGATCGCCTACGCCCGGGCGGCCACCCCGAACGCGGACCGCCGGCTGGCCGCACTGGCACGCGGGCTCATCGAGGAGCTGCGCGACGGCACCGCACCCGAACGCGTCGCCGGCCCGGCCGATCTGGGCTGTGGATTCGGCGTCGACGGGGCGCCGTGCGGATCGTCGCACTGCGCGGCGACGGTGGCGCCCGCCGGTTGAGGAGGCGCCGCCTGAGGGCTAGGGCCGCCAGGCCGAGTGCAGGATCGCCGATACCGCGGCGCTGCGCGCCGAACGCACCACCGCCGCCAATGGCCGCACCGCGTCGGTGGCGCGCTGCACCTCCGCCGAGGACTGTGCCGTCGCGGTCAACGGCCCCGAGCTGACCGTGATGATGGCGTCGACGTGGGCGGCGGTCTCCAACACCCGCACCGCACGGGTCGGAGCGTGATCCGGAATGCGGTGCAGCCGTTCGGATTCCACCAGTTGCTCAACGAGCAGCCGGGGATCGTCGACCACCTGTCCGGCCCACCGCGAGCCGGTGACGGCCAGTGTTTCGGCGGCGGTGCGGACCGCTGAACGCAACGCGTACTCCGCATCGCCCAGGTCGTGGTGGTCCGCCGGCACGGTCGCGGGCAGCGCGTGCAGCGTCCAGGACAGCTCGGTCACGTCGGGGGAGTCGAGGTCGTCCGGGAAAGCGTCGTCATCGCAGAGGTCGTCGCTGAAAGCCGGCACCAGCCCGATCGGGGACGTCGAATCCGCTGACCCGATCAGCACTGCCTCGCCGGCGAGCATCGCCTCCCGGGCGAACACCGTTCCGGCCGGCAGCCCGCGGACGTCGCCGGGCACCGGGAACACCGGTTGGATGCTGGACCCGCCGGCGGGTGCGGCCGCGCCGCGCACCAGTTTCAGCAGCGAGGCCGCGCCGCCGCCGTCGTGCGCGCCGGACCACGCCCAGCCGGCCTCGCCGATGCTGATCGCGTCGTAGGCCGCAACCGATTGCACTGGCGCCCAAGCCGTTAGTGCGTCCAGAACATCGTCGGGCGCCGCCCGTCCGGCAAGCCAGGCGTTGGCCCACACCGACAGCGAGACGCTCGGGCACCACATGATGCAAGGCAGTGTAGTGGTCGCTGCCGCGCGTCCCGGTCGGCACAGGTCCGTGCGATTTTCCGGCTATCCTGGCGGCATGCCGACTGCCCTGATCTGGTTGGTCTTCGCGCTAGGGCTCGCCGGCGCCGAAGCCCTCACCGGTGACATGTTTCTGCTGATGCTGTCCGGCGGCGCGTTGTCGGCGGCCGCGACCAGCTTGCTGACGGGTTGGCCGCTGTGGTCGCACGGCGTGGTGTTCCTGGTGGTGTCGGTGCTGTTGCTGGTGCTGGTACGTCCCGTCCTGCGGCGCCGGCTGTGGTCCGGCGCGGGCGCCGAGACCGGGGTGGTGGCCCTGCAGGGCAGGACCGCCCTGGTACTCGACCGCGTCGAGCAGCACGGTGGCCAGGTGAAACTGAACGGCGAGGTGTGGACGGCCCGGCCGCTCACCGACGGCGACGTCTTCGAGCCGGGTGAGCAGGTCACGGTGATGCACATCGACGGTGCCACCGCGGTGGTCAGCAAGGTTTTGTAGAGAAAGGGAATGCTCATGGAGGGCGCGACGACCGGGCTGGTGTTACTGGCCGTACTTGTGGTGTTCGCGGCGATCGTGGTCGCCAAGTCGGTCGCGTTGATTCCGCAGGCCGAGGCCGCGGTGATCGAACGGCTGGGCCGCTACAGCCGCACGGTCAGCGGCCAGCTGACACTGCTGGTGCCGTTCATCGACCGGGTGCGGGCCCGCATCGACCTGCGTGAGCGGGTGGTGTCGTTCCCGCCGCAGCCGGTGATCACCGAGGACAACCTGACGCTGAGCATCGACACCGTCGTCTACTTCCAGGTCACCAATCCCAAGGCCGCGGTGTATGAGATCAGCAACTACATCGTCGGTGTGGAGCAGCTGACCACCACCACGCTGCGCAACGTGGTCGGCGGCATGACGCTGGAGCAGACGCTGACCTCCCGGGAGGTGATCAACAGCCAGCTGCGCGGCGTGCTCGACGAGGCCACCGGCCGCTGGGGTCTGCGGGTGGCCCGGGTGGAGCTGCGCAGCATCGACCCGCCGCCGTCGATCCAGGCGTCGATGGAGAAGCAGATGAAGGCCGACCGGGAGAAGCGGGCGATGATCCTGACCGCCGAGGGGCAGCGGGAGGCCGCGATCAAACAGGCCGAGGGCGAGAAACAGGCCGAGATCCTGACCGCCGAGGGCGCCAAGCAGGCGGCGATCCTGTCCGCCGAAGCCGACCGGCAGTCGCGGATGCTGCGGGCCCAGGGTGAGCGGGCCGCGGCCTACCTGCAGGCCCAGGGGCAGGCCAAGGCGATCGAGAAGACGTTCGCCGCGATCAAGGCCGGCCGGCCCACCCCGGAGCTGCTCGCCTACCAGTACCTGCAGGTGCTGCCGGAGATGGCGCGGGGCGAGGCCAACAAGGTGTGGGTGGTGCCCAGCGATTTCGGCACCGCCCTGCAAGGGTTCACCAAGCTGCTCGGCGCCCCCGGCGAGGACGGCGTCTTCCGGTACCAGCCCTCGCCCGTCGAGGAGAACCCGACCCGTCCCGAGGACGACAGCGAGGAGGTCGCCGACTGGTTCACCACCCAGACCGACCCGGCGATCGCCCAGGCGGTCGCCAAGGCCGAGGCCGACGCGCGCAAGCCGGTCGAGGGCGCGATGCTGCCGCCGCAGCTCGACACCGGCATGGCGTGAGTGCGCTGACGGCGCGGCCGACCTACGCGGCGCTGGCGGCGTTGCTGGCCGGTGATGCGGTGGCGTCGGCGATCCCGGTGCCCTACGTGGCGGCGAACATGGATGCCATGCGGGTGCCGCCCGAGATCCGCTGGGCGGTGCCGGTGGCCAAAGCCGCCGCCGCGTTGGGGCTGGCGGCGGTGTTCCGGTTCCCGGGCGTCAGCCGGATCACCACCGCGCTGCTGACGCTGTATTTCGCGGGGGCCCTGGGCATTCACCTGCGGGTGCGCAACCGTGCGGCCAACATCGTCCCGGCGGCGCTGCTGCTGGTGGTGTTCGCCGCGATGACGGTCCAGGGCCCGCACGCGGCCGGCGGCGGCGTACGGGCCCGGCAATCCTGACTCGGTCCGGCTAGCCCTTGCGGGCGGCGGCGGTGTGCTCGTCGAGGCTGGTGGCCTTGTAGGCGTAGGCGGCCACGACCGCGCCGAGCACCTGGGCGATCAGGTAGACCCAGAGGAACTTCCAGGCGAAGATCCCCGACAGCATCAGGCCGAAGGTGATCGCCGGGTTGAACGCGCCGCCGGAGATGGCGCCGACCGCCACCACACCGACGGTGACGATGAACCCGATCGCCAGGCCGTAGAAGCTGTTGCCCGCACTGTCTTTGCTCGTCGCGGTGTGCAGCACGATGTAGCACAGCGCGAACGTGAAGATCAGCTCGGCCAGGAATGCCGGCCAGACGGTGCCGGTCAGATCAAGGGTTCCGGTGGAGTACTTGTCGTGCCACAGGCCGAAACCGACCCCGAACGCGGCCAGCGCACCGACCAGCTGGGCGACGATGTAGGGCCCCAGATCAGCCAATGGCAGGGCGCCCCGCAAATACGCGGCGATCGAGACGGCCGGGTTCAGGTGGCCACCCGAGATATGCCCGCTGGCATAGACCATCACCATCAGCACCGAACCGATACCCAGTGCGGTGGCGGCGACGCATTCCGTTCCGGACAAGACGATGCCGATCACGGCGAACATGAAGACAAACGTGCCTATCAATTCGGTCAGATACTTGCGCACCGCGGCATTTCGATCAGCCATTGATCCGGTCCCTTCACTCCATCGAGCACCTGTCGGATTTGTGCTGTGCCAGCACATGGCACTTGGTAAGACTTTAATGGGAATGGGTGTTTGCCCGGTTATTCACAGCGGGCTATACACCGAATTGTTGCCGGATTGAGGAGGCCTTCGTGTCATTTGCCGAAGTGGCCGGTGGCTACCGGTCCAGCTGCAATTCGACCAGCGGCAGCGCGGTATTGGTCGCGGTCACCGGTTCGCCCAGCGTCCGTTCCAGCACCGCGCTGAACTGTTCCCAGGAGCGGGGGTGGCGCTCGATGTAGCCGCTCAGCACCCGGTCCGCCTCGGCTTGGTCGAGGACCCGGGCGGTGGCCGGCGCCGGTCGCCTGCTGCCGGTGTAGACCCGCACCCGCGGGTTCGCGGTGATGTTGCGGAACCACTGGGCGCGGTCGCCGAACCCCGACGCGATGATGTAGCGGTCGGCGGCCGGACGGTCGATCACCTCCAGTACCACCTGGCGACGGGCGCCGGTCTTGCGGCCGATGTGCTCGAGCATCAGCAGCCGGCCACCGAGCAGGCCGCCGAGCCGCGCCCGGTAGAGCCAGATCGGGGCACGCATCAGCCGGCGCGATCGCAGCAGTCGATTGGCGATGTCTACAGAGACGGACACGCTCAGCAGGTTACCGCCGGTTCGGCCGGCTCCGCGGCAGCCCCGATGTCCGCCGGGCCCGGCTGCCGGCGGTGAGTGCGCACCTCGTAGACCAGCAGCGCCACCCCGACGGCGGCGGTGCACGCCGACACCGCGAACAGCAGCGGGCTCACCTCACCGGTGAGCGCGTCGCCCAGCACCACCACCGCGGCGGTGCCCGGCAGCAATCCGATCAGCGTGGCCACGGTGTAGGGCCCCAGCCGCACCGCCGACGCGCCCGCGGCGTAGTTGATCACCGAGAACGGGATCGCCGGAATCAACCGCAGCGACACCACGGCCGGCCACCCGCGCTGACGCAGCCGGGCATCCAGCGATTCGATCCGCGGATGTCGCACCACCCGGCTCAGCTGCCAACCGAACACCCGCATCCCGATCAGTACGATCACGGCGCTCAGCGCGCTGGCCCCCACCGCCAGCACCACGCCCAGCCACGGCCCGAACAGCAGACCGGCGGCCAGCGTGAACGCGGTCCGGGGGAACGGGAACACGGTCACCACGGTGTGTGCGGTCAGAAACGCCAGCGGAAACCACGGTCCGAGCGCCTGCGCCCAGTCCCGAAGCTGCACCGCCGTAGGCACCGGAACCAGCAGCGCCACCGCGACCAGAAGCAGCGCCACGGCGACCGTCGCCGCCACCCGCCATACCGGCAGCTGGCGCAGCGTCGCGACCGTCGTCGACAACACCCCGCGCAGCGCCTGCGGGAGTCGGATCGCGGTGGCCGTCACGGGACTCAAGCCTACGGGCCGATGGTTAACACTTCGCGTCGCACGGAGCGGGTTTCGCCGCTCGGCGCACCTCGCCCGCATACCCCGGAAGCCATCATTTAGCCTGGTGAACACGTGTCGGGTAGCGATCCGTCAGCTACTCATGAGTAACCTCAGGAGCCGCCGGTGTCAATCGACGTGTCCGCCGAACCCGCCGGCATGGAGCAGGCCCGTGCCCGCTGGCGCGCCGCGGTGGCCGGGGTGCTGGCCAAGAGCTCACGCCGGGAACCGGCCGATATCGACCGGGAGACCGGCGGGGAGCCCGAGCGCCTCCTGGACACCGCCGTCGAGGGGCCGGACGGTTTCGCCATCCGGGCGCTCTACACCGCCTTCGATGCGCTGCCGGAACCACCGCTGCCGGGCCGGTGGCCCTACGTGCGCGGCGCCGACGCGCTGCGCGACGTCAACAGCGGCTGGAAGGTGGCCGAAGCATTTCCCTTCAACGGGCAGACTTCGGGCGCCGACA
Source organism: uncultured Mycobacterium sp. (assembly GCA_964397355.1). GTDB lineage: Bacteria > Actinomycetota > Actinomycetes > Mycobacteriales > Mycobacteriaceae > Mycobacterium. The sequence goes on from CAYNJD010000012.1 coordinate 23,762, forward strand.
CCAACGGCGCCGTGCTGGAAGCCCTGACCGAAGGGGTCAGCGCACTGGTGCTGCGGGTCGGGGAAGGCGGTTCGGCGAGGCTCGACGAGGCAGCGGCGAAGCCGGGGCCGCCGCATCAGCCCGGCGGGGTGCCGGCCGCCGAGGTGCGGCGGGTCTTCGACGACGTCTACCTGGAACTGGTCCCGGTGCTGCTCGACGGCGCGAAAGCCGGTGACTACACCGCCGCTGCCGACGTGATGCTGACGCTGGTCGACGGTCTCGACCCGCAGAACCGCGCCAACCTGTCGGTGGACCTGGGTGCTGACCCGCTGACCGCGCCGCTGGCTCAGCGGCCGGCGCCGTCGGTCGACGAGGTGATCGCGGTGGCCGCGCGCGCCGCCGGGCAGCCCGGCGTGCGGGCGATCGCCGTCAACGGCCCGGTGTTCCACGACCTCGGTGCCGGTGCGGCGGGGGAGTTGGCCGCCGGGCTGGCCGCCGCGGTGTCCTACCTGCGACTGCTCACCGATGCCGGGTTGTCGGTCGCCGACGCCGCACGCCAGGTCAGCTTCCGGCTCGCCGCCGGCGACGACCAGTTCATGACGATCGCCAAGATCCGGGCGGCACGCCGGCTGTGGGCACGGGTGACCGAGGTCGCCGGGGCGCCGGAGGCCGGCGCCGCGATCGTCCACGCCGAGACGTCGCTGCCCATGATGACCCAGCGCGACCCGTGGGTGAACATGCTGCGCACCACCCTGGCAGCATTCGGGGCCGGCGTGGGCGGCGCGGACACCGTTCTGGTGCGGCCGTTCGACGCCGCGATCCCGGGCGGTCAGCCGGGCACCTCGGCCACCTTCTCCCGTCGCATCGCCCGCAACACCCAACTGCTGCTGCTGGAGGAGTCGCATCTGGGCCAGGTACTCGACCCGGCGGGCGGATCGTGGTTCGTCGAAGACCTCACCGAGCAGTTGGCGCAGCAGGCGTGGCGGCAGTTCCAGGAGCTCGAAAAGCTCAGCGCGACCGGCGGATTCGATGCCGTCCGCGATCACATCGCCGAACGGATCGCCGACGTTGCCGCTGCCCGAGCCGACGACATCGCGCATCGTCGCAGCGCGATCACCGGGGTCAACGAGTACCCCAACCTGGCCGAACCACCGTTGCCGTCGTCGGCAGCGGCGTCCGACACGCCGGGATTGCGACGCTACGCGGCGCAGTTCGAGGCGCTGCGTGACCGCTCCGACGCCCACCTGGCCCGCACCGGCGCCCGGCCGCAGGTGCTGCTGTTGCCGCTGGGCCCGATGGCCGAACACAACGTCCGGGCGACGTTCGCGGCCAACCTGCTGGCCTCCGGCGGCATCGAGGCGATCAACCCCGGTCCGGTGGACGCCGACGGGGTGGCGTCGGCCTTGCAGCAGGTGGCGGCGCCGGCCGTGGCGGTGCTCTGCGGCAGCGACGCCCGATACGGGGCCGAGGCGGCCGGGGTCATCGCGGCGGCGCGGGCCGCCGGGGCCGACCGGGTCTACCTGGCCGGCCCGGCGAAGGCGCTGGCGGGCAACGCCGATACCGATCCGCGACCGGACGACTACCTGACCATGAAAATCGATGCGGTGCAGGCGTTGTCGGACTTACTCACCCGATTGGGGGCTTGAGCCATGACCACCAGCACCTCACGCGGCACCCTGGGCAGCTTCGCCGACGTTGCGCTGCACGGGGAATCGAGCACAGCACCGGCGGCTGAAGTCTCTGCGGACGCCGTCGCCGAACACGTCGCGGCCGCCGCGGCGGCGCACGGCTACACACCCGAGCAGCTGCAGTGGCACACCCCGGAAGGTATCGCGGTCAAGCCGGTGTACACCGCCGCCGACCGTGCCGCCGCGGTCGCCGACGGCTACCCGCTGGACAGCTTCCCGGGCGAAGTTCCCTTCGTACGCGGGCCCTACCCGACGATGTACGTCAACCAGCCGTGGACCATCCGTCAGTACGCCGGGTTCTCCACGGCCGCCGACTCCAACGCGTTCTACCGGCGCAACCTGGCCGCCGGGCAGAAGGGGCTGTCGGTCGCATTCGACCTGGCCACCCACCGCGGCTACGACTCCGACCACCCCCGGGTGCAGGGAGACGTCGGAATGGCAGGGGTGGCAATCGATTCCATTCTGGACATGCGCCAGCTCTTCGACGGGATCGACCTGAGTGCGGTCAGTGTGTCGATGACCATGAACGGTGCGGTGCTGCCGATCCTGGCGCTGTACGTGGTGGCCGCCGAGGAGCAGGGGGTGC
>CAYNJD010000013.1:0-1707 GCA_964397355.1 uncultured Mycobacterium sp.
GGCATCGGCAACGGTGGCGACGGCGGTGTCGGTGGACACGGCCTGGACGCCACCGCCACCCACGCCGCCACCGCCGGTGGTCTCGGTGGCAACGGCGGTAACGCCGGACCGCACACCGGCAACGGCGGCAACGGCGGCGCCGGCGGCGTCGGCGGCCAGGGCATGCAGGGCGTTACCGACGCCAACGGCAACGGTACGGCCGGCAGTGAGGGTGCCGCCGGTGGTAACGGCGGTGTCGGCGGTAACGGCGGCGAGGTCTTCGGCAACGGCGGTAACGGCGGCGCCGGTGGCGAGGGCGGCAAGGGCGGCACCGGTGGCACCGGCGCCGACGGCGTCGACGGCGACTGGGCAGTCAACAACGGCAACGGGACCGACGGTGGCAACGGCGGTGCCGGTGGTAACGGTGGCGTCGGTGGTAACGGCGGTGCGGCCGGCACGGCGGACCACGAGGGCAGCGGCGCCGACGGTGCCGGGGGCGTCGGTGGCAACGGCGGTGCCGGTGGCGACGTCGGCCTCGGTGGCGACGGTGGCAACGGCGCGGCAGGTACCGCGGCCAACCCCGACGGCGGCGACGCCGGTAACGGCGGAGACCCCGGAGACACCGCGGGCCTCGGCGGCGCGGGCGGCCAGGGCAACGGCGACAGCGCGGATGGCCAGGCCGGTGCCGACGGCACCATCACCCCGATCGTCTCGGGTAACGGCGGCCAGGGCGGTGCCGGTTACAACGCGGCCGCCGACAGCGGCGCGGCGGCCGGTACCAGCGGCGGCAACGGTGGCGCCGGTGGTAACGGCGGCAAGTGGGGCAACGGCGGCGACGGCGGTGCCGGCGGTGACGGTGTCCAGGGTGCCGCCGGCAGCTTCGCCAACGGCGGTAGCGGCAACGGCACCGCCGGCGGCAACGGCGGCAACGCGGGCGACGGCGGTGACTCCGGTGAACTGGCGGCCAACACCGCCGGTAACGCGGGCGTGGCCGGCAACGGCGCCGACGGCGGCGCCGGTGCCAACGCGGTGGACCCGGGCGGCGACGGCGGAAACGGCGGTAGCGGTGGTAACGCCGGTGACGGCGCCGCCGGCGGTGCCTCGGCCTACGGCACCGCGGGCACCGACAGCGACGGCGGCATCGCCGGCAACGGCGCCATCGGCGGCAACGGCGCGAACGGCGCCGACGGTGTTCCCACGACGGCCCCCTTCGACGGTGCATCCAACGGCCAGGCCGGCGGCAGCGGTGGCCAGGGCGGTAACGGCGGCGCCGGCGGCGCCGGCGGCGGCGAGAACGGTGTCGGCAGCAACGGCGGTAACGGTGCGGCCGGTGGAAACGGTGCCGACGGCGGCGTCGGCGGCTACACCACTCACACCGACGACTTGGAGCACCCGGAGCAGGTGCACAACATCGGTCTCGGCGGCCAGGGCGGTGACGGTGGTGACGGCGGAAGCGGCGGTGCGGCCGGCGCCGGTACGACCAACGGTGCCGGTGGCAACGCCGGTAACGGTGGCGCCGGCGGCACCGGTGGTAACGGTGGCAGCGGGGGCGACCTCACCGACACCGGCTACATCGACAGCGCCGGCAACACCAGCCTGGGCAACCCGGCCAACATCACCGGCGCCGGCGGCGCGGGCGGTGACGGCGGCGACGGCTACGTCGCCGGTAACGGTGGCGCCGGCGGTAACGGCGGCAGCGACGACTTCGCGGCCGGCTCCAACGGTGGC
>CAYNJD010000013.1:1807-5174 GCA_964397355.1 uncultured Mycobacterium sp.
CAACGGTGGCCAGGGCGGCCAGGGCGGCGACGGCTCCGACATCCGCTGGGGCTGGACCGGCTCGGGAGCCCCGCCCTCGTCGATCAGCAACGGCACGCCGAGCACGTCGGGTCCGGTCAACAACGTCTCCGGTGGTGACGGCGGCAACGGCGGGGCCGGCGGGACCGGCGACGCGGCCAACGGCACCGGCGGGGGCGGCGGGACCGGCGGCACCGTGGTCACGCCGAACCTGCCCACCGGACCGGGCTCGATCGGCATCAACGATGGCGAGATCAACGGCGGCGCCGGTGCCACCGGCGGTACCGGTGCCACCGACGGCAGCACGGGCACGCCCGGCACCTCGCCGTAGTCCGGCAGCACACAACGTGGGAAAGCCCCACACGCACCGCCTGCGTGTGGGGCTTTCCCGGTTTCCGGGCCGTCGGCGTCTACATGCCGTCGAAGTAATCGACGCAGCGTTGACTCACTCAACACACCGTTGATAACCTGTCGGCATGACTGAACACCTCGATGTTGTGATCGTCGGCGCCGGCATCTCCGGTATCAGCGCGGCCTGGCATCTGCAGAACCGCTGCCCGAACAAGCGCTACGCCATCCTGGAAGGCCGGGACAACCTCGGCGGAACCTGGGACCTGTTCAAATACCCGGGCATCCGCTCGGACTCGGACATGTTCACCCTGGGCTTCCGGTTCAAGCCGTGGCGGTCGGCCCACTCGATCGCCGAGGGTGCGGACATCTGGAACTACATCAACGAGGCTGCCGTGGAGAACGGCATCGACAAGCAGATCCGCTACCGGCATCGGGTGGTCTCCGCCGACTGGTCCGACGATGAGAATCAGTGGACCATCACCGTGGACAACAACGGCGAACAGTCGAAGATCACCGCGTCGTTCGTGTTCGCATGCAGCGGTTACTACAACTACGACGAGGGCTATTCGCCGGAGTTCCCCGGCTCGAAAGACTTCGCCGGCACCATCGTGCACCCGCAGCACTGGCCGGAGGATCTGGACTACGCCGGCAAGAAGATCGTGGTGATCGGTTCCGGTGCCACCGCGGTGACGCTGATTCCCGCGCTGGCCAATTCCGGCGCCGGGCATGTGACGATGCTGCAGCGTTCGCCGACCTACGTCGGGGCGCTGCCGCTGGTGGACCCGGTCGCCGTGCAGGCCAACCGGTTCCTGCCGAAGGCGGCTGCGCACTTCGTCAATCGGTGGAAGGCAATCGGCTTCAGCATCTTCCAGTATCAGTTGTCGCGGAAATTCCCGAAGTACATGCGCAAGACGCTGATGACCATGGCCAAGCACCGGCTGCCGGAAGGCTATGACGTACAGAAGCACTTCGGCCCGCGGTACAACCCGTGGGATGAGCGGCTGTGCCTGGCGCCCAACGGTGATCTGTTCAAGACCATCCGCGACGGCAAGGCCGACGTTGTCACCGACACCATCGACAAGTTCACCAAGACCGGGATCCTGCTGGACTCCGGGCAGGAACTCGACGCCGACATCATCATCACCGCGACCGGCCTGAACATGCAGCTGCTGGGCGGTGCGACGCTGCTGCGCAACGGCGAGCCGATCGACCTGCCCAAGACCATGACCTACAAGGGCCTGATGTTCTCCGGTATTCCCAACGCCGCGATCAGCTTCGGCTACACCAACGCGTCCTGGACACTCAAGGCCGATCTGGTCTCGGAGTTCGTCTGCCGGGTGCTCAACTACATGGACGAGCACGGCTTCGACCGGGTCGAACCGCAGCACCCCGGCGACGCGGTGAAGGAAGAGCCGTTCATGGACTTCAGCCCCGGCTACTTCCGCCGGGCGATGGACGCCCTGCCCCGGTCCGGTTCGGAGGCGCCGTGGCGGCTCAAGCAGAACTATCTGCTGGACCTGCGGCTGATCCGGTACGGCAGGGTCGACGAGAAGTCGCTGCGGTTCAGCAAGCATCGCGCCGCAGTCAACGCCTGAGCTCTCACGGCGCCCGCCCTGCCTCCGGCCAGTAGTAGGAGTCGGGGTAGGGGCGGGCGCCGAACAGCGCGGTCCCGATCCGCACCTCGGTGGCGCCCTCGGCGATCGCCAGCGGGAAGTCGCCGCTCATCCCCATCGACAGCCGCGGCAGCTCGTGGCCGCGCTCGACCGCGTCGTCGCGTAGTTCCCGCAGCCTGCGGAAGCAGCCGCGGACGGTGTCGGGATCGGTGGTGTTGATCGCCAGCGTCATCAGACCGCGCACCCGCAGCGTGGGGTAGCCGGCCAGTTCGTCGAGGAATCCCAGCAGCGCCTCGGGGGCCAGACCGTACTTGCTGGGCTCGTCGGAGGTCTTGACCTGCACCAGCACGTCGATGACCCGGTTCTCGGCGCGCAGTGCGCGGTCCAGCGCCGCGGCCAGCTTCGGCCGGTCCAGCGACTGCACCTCGGCGGCCAGCCGGGCCACCAGACCGGCCTTGTTGGTCTGCAGGTGCCCGATCATCACCCAGTCGATCGCGCAGTCGGCCAGCGGCCCGTACTTGTCCCGGATCTCCTGCACCTTGTTCTCGCCGAACCGGTGCGCCCCCAGGCCCACGGCTTCCCGGATCAGCTCCGGGCCGAACGTCTTGCTCACCGGCAGCACCGTCACCTCGGCGGGGTCGCGCCCGGCGGCGCGGCAGGCGTCGTCCACCCGCTCGCTGAGCCGTTGCCAGCGGGTCCGCAGGCTGTCGTCGGTCATGACGCCGCCTCAGACGACGACGATGCCGTCGTCGTCGCTGTAGACGGTCTCGCCGGGCACGAAGGCGATGCCACCGAGTTCGACGACGACGTCGCGCTCGCCGGCGCCGGTCTTGGTGCTCTTGCGGGGATTGGTGCCCAGCGCCTTGATGCCGATGTCGAGGGTGCGCAGTGTCGCGGCGTCACGCACCGCGCCGTGCACGATCAGCCCGGCCCAGCCGTTGGAGCGGCCCAGTTCGGCGATGATGTCGCCGACCAGCGCGGTGTGCAGCGACCCGGCGCCGTCGATCACCAGCACCCCGCCGTCGCCGGGTTGCGACAGCACCGACTTGAGCAGCGCGTTGTCCTCGAAGCAGCGCACCGTGCTGATCCGTCCGGCGAATTCGGTGCGGCCACCGAGCTGGCGGAACTGCAGGTCGCAGCTGCGCACGTCGGGGCCGATGTCGTCGACCAGGTCGGCGGTGGGCCGGAAAGCGGTGGTCACCGGCGGGCTCAGCCGCGGCGGGTCTGAACCAGCCAGCGGATCAGCAGCAGCCCGACCAGGCCGAGGATGCCGGCGGCCAGCAGCGGGGCCGGTGAGCGCCGGGTCGGCGCCACCGGGCTGAGCGGGTCACGGGCCGCCTCCACCGCGGACTTGGCCTTGGCGGCGGCTTCCTTGGCGCCGTCGG
>CAYNJD010000013.1:5274-23444 GCA_964397355.1 uncultured Mycobacterium sp.
TTGGCGGGCTCGGGCTCGGCCGGCTTGGGGGGCTCGGGTGACTCGGCCGGCTTGGCGGGTTCGGCCGCGGCGGTGGATTCGGGGTCGGGCGGGCCCTGCGGGTCGGTCATTCGGCAGTCTCCTCTGCGGGTTCTCGTCGCGGACACCGGCAACTTTGCCCATCATGCCAGCATCTGCCTGCGGTCAGGAGAGGGGCGGCGGTCAGGATCGGGGTCGATTCAGCCACAGGCCTGCCCCGACGAGTGCCACCGCTCCGGCCACGAACGGCCAAATCGGCAGGTCACCCTGGGGGTCGCCGGAGCGGCGAGGGAGCGCGGGCGCGGTGTTGCCGTGACCGGCCACCGGCGGTCCGGGCTCGCCGGTGCCGGCCGCGGTCAGCTGAAACGGCCACGAACCGGACACCACGTGCCCGTCGGCGGAGGTCACCCGATAGTTGACGGTGTAGGTGCCGGCCGGGCCGAGCGGGCGGACCGCGACGCTGGCGACCGCGCCGTGGACCTGCGCCGGGCCGGTGGACCACAGGTGCCCGTCGGGACCGACCACCGTCATGGCCGCGAAGCTGGTCTGCAGCTGCTCGTTGAAGGTGGCGCTGACCCGTTCCGGCCCGCGGGACAACTCGGCGCCGTCGGCCGGGTCCGTCGACACCAGCACCGCGTGCGCGGCGGCCACCCCGGTGGGCACTATCGGCGCCAACAACACCGCCAGCGCGAACGCGGCCGCCAGCGCGACGCGCACGACCCGCGTCATGCCCGCCGCCTGCCCAGCGCGATGGTGGCGGCGAGTGCCGCCACCAGCAGAGCCGCGCCGCCGAGCAGCCGGGCCGCGTTGTCGCCGTGGTGGGATTCACCGGCCTCGGGTCCGGCGTTCTGGGCCGGTCCCGCGGAAACCGCCGGCGGCGGATGCTGGGCGTGGTGCTCGGGTGTGGACGCCGGGCCGGCGGCCAACTGCAAGGACGGCACCGGGTGCTCGGCCTCACCGCCGCCGGTCGGCGCCGGCTCGTCCCAGCGCACCACGGTCCCGTCGGCGTAGCGCTGGGCCGACGGAAAGTCCACCGTGTCGGTGTCGGGCAGTTTCATCGCTATCCGGAACAGTCCGAACTCGTCGGCGCCGATCCCGCCGGCCCCGGTGGCGGTCCAGGTGACCGACCGCACCGCACCGGTCTTGGCGTCGCGGTCGAGCCGGGCCGTCCAGCCCGGCTTGGTCTCGGTGCGCGCCGACGCCACGTCGGGCAGCGTGACGGTGAGTTCGGTTGTGGCAGAACCGGTTGGCGACTCGTTGGGAACCTCGAAGGTGACCATCGCGACGCCGCCGCGCACCGCGCCGGGGCTGCTGGCGTGCACATGCGCCCAAGCCGGCGCGGCACCGGCGATACCTCCGGCGAGGGCGATCGCCCCGGCCAGCGTCAGCGCGCGGACCGCCGCGCTGATGCGGCGGTCCCAGCTTCGGCTCTCCTTCGTCGTGCCTCGCTGAACCGCCGGCGTCATGACGGCAGCCCCAGCCGGGCCATCAGGTCGGCGTCGATGCCGTCGAGCTGCGCGCTGATCGAGGCCGAGGCGGCCCGTCGTCGATCGGTCGGCATGGTTTCGATGGCGGTCACGGCGGTGGCGAGGTCGCTGAGCCGTTCGGTGATCGCGGCGACGAACTGTTTGGTCTCGGAGTCCTTGGGCTTGCGGTCGGCCACCACGCGCAGTGTCTTCTCCGCCCCGGCGATGCGCGCCGAGAGCTGGGCGCCGTTTCTTCCGGTGCCGGAGAACTCGCCGATGCGGGCCAGCGGCACCCCGAGCCGGTCGGCGCGCTGCTGGTCGATCAGGCCGCGGATCGCCATGGCGGCCCGGTACACCAGCGGTACCACGATGGGAGCCAGCATCCGCGACACCGTCAGCGTCCGGCGGATCCGGGCCGGCGACAGCAGCTTGCCCTCGCGGGCCGCCTTGAGTTGCGTCTCGGCCGCCTTCAGCGCCGTGCGGTCACGGTCCCGGCCGGCTTTGAGCTCAGCCTTGAGTGCTCGGGCGTCGGCGCGCTGGGCGGCTTTGAAGCGCTTGGCCTCACCCTTGGCGGCCAGCCGTGCCTCGAGTTTGGCGCCGGCCTTCAGGGCGCGTGCCTCGGCGCGACGGGTCGCGCGGCTCTTGCGTTTTCTGAACAGGCCCATCGCGGCCGCCTCCCCGGTGTCTCGCTGAACCGATCCAGCCACCCTAATCGCGGTGCCGGCGCCTCAGGCGCTGAGGTGCTCCTTGCGGCGCAGCTCATCGATTCGATTCAGGATGTCCTGCTGGGCCTCCGGTGACAGCTCGGCGACCTGGGTCGCGATGCGGCGCACCCCCGCGTCGCGGACGCTGTCCAGCCAGGACAGCTCGGCATCGAGCTTGGCGTAGTAGTCGTCATCGGTGAAGAACGCGGGCTTGATGCGGAAGAAGTTGGCCAGCGCGGCCATGGTGGCGGTCGAAGGGTTCGTCCGGTTGCCCGAGCGCAGTTGGGAAAGATAGGGAGCCGACATCGTGATGCCCTCCGCCTTGAGCGCCGCGATGACTTCAGCGGATGTGTGCGGGCCCCGCCCGGGTGGGTAGACCGCATCGAATAGACGGTTCAAGCGGACAGCGAAAGTCGCGCTCATCGATTAAGACCTCCAAGGGTCGGCAAGTTGGTCGACAGGCGCTCGGCGAGGGGGGAGCCGTCACGTCTGATGATTTGCTGATCATCGTAGCGATAGATACCCACACAACCAAGAGTGATTCCGGTGCGAATCCGATCTTGAATATCGGTGCGGTTCGGCGGAGTGTGGGCGCGCGCCGGAGCCGTCGATTCGGCCGCAGTTCCGTGGTGTACCAAGAACAATTGCGCCCCCTCCGTTGAGCACTCGGCGTCGCCCGGGTTCGGCCGTCGGTCCTCGGCATCGGACGCGCGTCCGGTGAAGTGAAGTTCGCACCGCCGCGCGGGCCGTCGGGGGGATTTGCTACCGGGCCGCAGAATCGTCTGCGGCAGGCTGTCCGCGACGCCGGAGTGACGCCCGCCGAAGCGCTGCGGCGGCCGCCACCGCCAGCACCCCGGCGACGGCGGCGACGGCCACCGGCCGAGCACCCAGCGCTTCGTCGAGGAGCATCCACAGCCCGAACACCAGGAACAGTAGGGCGGCCGCGCCGTGCAGCAGGTGCTCGGGCAACCGACGGTGCAGCACCATCCCGGCCGCGATCGCCACGGCGTCGGCCAGCACCATGCCGGCCGTCGCACCGAGCCACACCCCGAGCCAGCCGTGGTCACTGGCCAGCGCGACCGTCGCCAGCATCGTCTTGTCGCCGAGTTCGGCCAGCAGCACCGAGGACACCACCGCGAACAGCACGAACCGCGGCTCGCGGACCGGTGTCTCGCCGGCCGCGGTGCTGCTGCCCTCCCGCCAGGTCCACGCCGCGAAACCCAGGAACGCGACTCCGGCCACGGCGGCGATCGGGCGTGCCGGCAGGGTCAGTCCCAGAAAGTGTCCGACCGTCACCGAGATGCCGTGGATGGCGAACGCGGCGATGGCCACGCCGCTCAACACCACCCACCAGCGGTGCCGCAACGCGTAGGTCATGGTGATCAGCTGCGACTTGTCGCCGAGTTCGGCGAGAAACACCACACCCAGGCTGATCAGCACGGCGGCGAGCATGCGAGACGACCTTTCGTCAGCTGCCGAGGCTAGTGACTGCCGGGCCTGGCCGCCAGCGGGCCGCGGGATTTCGGCGACCCGAATCCGGAGATCCGGTGCGAAGACTATTCGGTTCGAATTGCCTTATGCGGCAAGGAGCATCGCCAGAACAGCGGTGTCGGGGTGGCTGACCGGGTCGACACCGACCCGGCTCACCATCGACGTGACGGTGCCGTCGGATTCGGCTTCGACCCAGGCCGCCCGATGTTCCAGACCCAGGTAGGGCAACCCGGGCAACAGCACACAACCCGACGCCGCGCCCCGGCACTCGGGCAGCGACGGGATGGTTTCCGACGGCGGGTGCAGCATCAGCAGCGCGGAGGGCTGATGCCCGGCGAAGTGTCCCGGCGAGATCGCCGACTCGCCGGTCACGGTGCCTTCGGCCAGCAGCAGCCCGACGGTGCCCGGACCCGGATTGTCGGGCAGTTCCTCTCGCGTGCCGAACACCGTTGTGGTGGGCAGCAATCCGGGCATCGAGGCGACTCGGACCGCGATGCTGAGCAGCTGGGCCCATTCTTTGGTCGAATCCGGCCAGCGGCCGAAGACCACGAATCCGTGTAGTTCGCCGTGGGAGTGGAACGGGGCGACTTCGATCGCCCGACCGGACCCTGTTGTCTCCATCGCGCACCCTCCGCGACACTCGGCTCGCCTGCTCGCATTCCAGCGGGTGGGTTGCCTGGCAGCATGCGACAGCGGCACGACGGGTGCAAGCGGACACGACGGTGCGGCCGATAACGAATCGGTGAAGAAACCCCGGCGGTTCAGCCAGGCTCGACGGAGGAGAGGCTACGCCGGGACCGCCGTATAGAACCGAAGCGGGGCGCCGCGCCAACGGCGCGACGCCCCACCCTCGGCCGGTGCGGCTAGAAGATCAGCCCCGAGGTCTTCGAGGTGGCGGCCGCGAACCGCGACTGTACGTCGGCCCAGTTGACGACGTTCCAGAACGCCTTGACGTAGTCCGCCTTGACGTTCTTGTACTGCAGGTAGAAGGCGTGCTCCCACATGTCGACCTGCAGCAGCGGGATGATGCCCAGTGGCACGTTGGCCTGCTGGTCGTAGAGCTGGAAGGTCAGCAGCTTGCCGCCCAGCGTGTCGTAGCCGAGCACCGCCCAACCCGAACCCTGCAGGCCGTTGGCGGCCGCGGTGAACTGCGCGCGGAACTTGTCGAACGACCCGAACGCGTCGTCGATGGCGGCGGCCAGTTCGCCGGTGGGCTTGTCACCGCCGTTGGGGGACAGGTTCTTCCACCAGATCGAGTGGTTGACGTGCCCGCCGAGGTGGAACGCCAGGTTCTTCTCGTTCAAGAAGATCGCGCCGTGGTCGTCGTTGGCGCGTGCCTCTTCGAGTTTCGCCAGGGCGCTGTTGGCGCCGCTGACGTAGGCGGCGTGGTGCTTGCTGTGGTGCAATTCGTTGATCTGGCCCGAGATGTGCGGCTCAAGGGCTCCGTAATCCCAGTCCAAATCCGGCAAGGTGTAGTCGGCCACGGGGTTCCTTCCTTCGATCAGTACTGCTCCGGTGTCGATCACCGTTGATCATTGTCGACTTGCGTTTGCGCTTCGGCGGCACCCCTCCGCAGTGCAGTCGCGGCGTGGTGGGACCACCTCGACCAACATTGCTCCAACACTGCGGGTACCGCAACAACCGGTTGCGGAACGACGGTGGATCCCGGTGCTCAGATCAGGACAAGCGCCAGCAGGATCGTCAGCAGCACCAGTGCGATCACGCCGGCGCGCAGCGATGCCAGCGCGTAGCCGCGCTTGAAGGTCGACGATCCCGCCTGCCAGCCCGACGCCGTGGCGACGGGCCCGATCGGACGTGCCGTCATACCCCTGCCCTCAACATCTTCAGTGCCCCCAACCTCACCGTGCGCCTCCCTCCGTGAGGCGCATCACAACCGTTCTGTGACCGCGATCATAGCGCTTCGGTTGCGCGGTGGAAAAATTCGACCGGTAGCACCCGGTTCGCCTGCATCGATGCCGGCGCGGGCGGCACGGCAGCTGATTAGCGGATCAAGGCATTTCGCTCGGCGTTGTTAGTCAGCTCACTTCGATGACTCCTCGTTATCCACAGTCGTTCATCTCCGCGATGCGCAAAAGGCACCTCATCGGCGGTCCCGGCGCACCGCCCCGGTGTGGATAAACCTGTGGAAACTGTGGATAGCTCGGTGGTAGCTGGGGGCGGCCCGGACCGGGCCGCAAGGTGCATCCCGGACCCCCTCGCCGGGCGCCTCGCTACGCTGGTGCCGTGATTCAGGTGTGCTCCCGCTGCGGCACGCGGTGGAACGTGCGCGACCGGCGACGGGCCTGGTGCCCCCGGTGCAACGGTGCGCTGTGGGCGCCGCTGACTCCGGCGCAGGAAGCCGAGTTGCAGTGGACGCCGCCGGCGCAGCCCGGGCCGCCCGTGCCGCCGCCGGGTCCGGCGGACACCCCGCCCCGGCTGGGGCCGGGCTATCGCTGGATCGCGGTACGGCCGGGCCCGCCACCGCCGCAGCGCCGCCCGCGGCGACCGTTGGGCCCCACCCCGCGCTACTCGGTGATACCGCGCTGGACCCTGATGGGTGCGCCCAATCCCACTGCGGCACAGTCGAAATCGGGGGAGAGGCCGGCGCCGCCGCAGCGGTCGCTGGAGAAGGCGCTGGGCGCCGCGATCGCCGCGCTGGGCATCGCCGCGCTGGTGCACGTGCTGATCTATGTGCTGATGATCGTCAACCGCACCCGGCTGTTGCACCCGCTGATCGCCGGCGGTGCGGTGTGGCTGGGCCGACTGGCCGGCCTGGCCGCGATCGCGGCGGTGATCCACTGCGCGTTGGTGCTGACCCGGTGGCTGCTCGCCCGCCGGTCGGCGGCCTTCGCGCGGCTGCATCAGCCCGAGTCCCGCCCCGCCTGGGCGCTGTGGACGGGTTGTCTGGTGCCGCTGGTCAACCTCGCCTGGGCGCCGGTCTACGTGATGGAGCTGGCCGGGCGGGAGGACCGGCTGGACCGGCTGCGCAAACCCATCGTGGTGTGGTGGGTGGTATGGGCGGTCGCGACCGCCGCCGCGGTCTTCGCGACGGCCACCAGCCGGACCGACGACGCCCAGGGCATCGCCGACAACACGGTGGCGACGGTGGTCGCCTACCTGCTGGGCCTGGCCGCGGTGGTGACCGCCGCCCGGGTGGTCGAAGGGTTCGAACAGCGGTCGATCGGGCGGCCCACCCACCACTGGGTGGTGGTCCCCGACGACCGGGACCCGGCGCCGCCAGCGCCGGAGGAGCCCGCGGGGACTTCGGAGCCGGAGTCCGCGGCCGCGCCTGTCGAGTCCGACGGGCGGGAACCGGCAGCATAGGCCCATGACGGCGGCCGACGATGTGCTGGCGGAGCACCCGTTCGTGGTCGCGCACCGGGGCGCTTCGTTCGAGCGCCCGGAGCACACCCTGGCCGCCTATGACCTGGCACTGCAGCACGGCGCCGACGGCGTCGAGTGCGATGTGCGGCTCACCAGCGATGGGCATCTGGTCTGTGTGCACGACCGGCGGGTGGACCGTACCTCCAGCGGCGCCGGGGTGGTCAGCGAGATGACGCTGTCACAGTTGCAGCGCCTCGACTATGGCGCCTGGCACAACGGCCGGCAGGGCGGCCCCGCGGCCGCCTCAGACACCGGGCTGCTCACCCTCGACGCGCTGGTGGCGCTGGTATTGGACTGGCACCGGCCGGTGAAGATCTTCATCGAGACCAAGCACCCGGTGCGCTATGGCGCGCTGGTCGAACGCAAGGTGCTGGCGCTGCTGCACCGGTTCGGGATCGCCGCGCCGGCGTCGGCGACCCGGTCGCGCGCGGTGGTGATGTCGTTCTCGGCGGCGGCGGTGTGGCGCATCCGTCGGGCGGCGCCGCTGCTGCCGACGGTGCTGCTCGGCTCGGCGGCGCGATACCTCGGCGGCGGCGCCGCGACCACGGTCGGGGCCACCGCCATCGGGCCGTCGATCGCGACGCTGCGCGAACACCCGGAGTTGGTGGACCACGCCGCCGCACGCGGCCGGGCACTGTACTGCTGGACCGTCGACCGAGACGAGGACGTCGACTTCTGCCGGGATGTCGGCGTCGCGTGGATTGCGACCAATCAGCCCGCCCGGACCAAGGCGCGGTTGCGGGCGGGCTGATCGGCGAGGGCGCGCTGCGTCAGCTGCCGGCGGCGCGGGGTGCCCCGGCTTCGGTCGTGCCGGTGCCGACCTCGCGGGCGATGAAGTTCTCCAGATCGAACAGGTTGTGCCCGGCGCGGTCGGCGACCCGCAGCAACCGGGTCATGGTCGCCACCTCTTCGACCTGTTCGCGCAGGAACCACTGCATGAACTGCTCGCCGAGGTGGTCGCCCTCGTCGCGGGCGGCGCTGGTCAGCCGGCTGATCTGGTCGGTGACGGTGCGCTCCTGGTCGAGCATCAGCGCCAGCGCGTCCCGGGGGGCGTCGAAGCGGTTCCGGACCGCGTCCACGCCGGGGATCTCGACGGCGACGTCCCGGTCGAGCAGGTACTGCACCATCATCATTGCGTGGCTGCGTTCCTCGACGGCCTGGGCATAAAAGAATTTCGCCAATTGCGGGAAATCCCCGCCGTCAAAATAAACGGCGACGGCGACATATTGCTGCGCGGCCGTGAATTCGTGGTAGATCTGCTCTTGAAGCAGTGCGTGGAATTTCGACGTGTGGTTATCGCTCTCGGTCATGACAGCGATGATACCCAGGTCAGAGTGGGTGCGCATCCAAGGTGAGGCTTACTCAGGACAGCTTTGCCTAAGTAAAGATAGGGTAGCCTGAAATAACTCTGTCGACGCCGGTAATTCGAGGCGCTTTAATTATCGGCCGTTGTTGTCGGCGGAGCGTCGCGGTTCAATGCGTCGAATAGCTGCTCGGCGGCCGCGTGGTCCCATACCACCGCGTCGCCGGAGTCGGTGTAGGTGAACTCGCCGACCGGCACGGTCAGCATCGCGGTGGGCCCGCGCAGTGCCCAGCCCAGCGCCGCCAGGTCCAACACGCCCGCTCCCGCGTCGACGGTCATCGCCCGCACCGCGGCGTGCGGCACCGTGTACCAGCGCAGCGGGTTGAGCCAGACCGCCGGGTCGCCGACGCGGGCCAGCAGCGCCGCCAGGAACAGCCGCTGGTGGTCCATTCGGTCCAGGTCCGCGCGCGGCGTGGCCCGGCTGCGCACGTACCCGAGCGCGGCTCGCCCGGTCAGCGTCTGGCAGCCGGCCGGCAGGCTCAGCCCGGCCAGCGGATCCTCGATCGGTTCGTCCGGGCACAGCCTGACCCCGCCGAGGGCGTCGACGAGCGCGGCGAAGCCGCCGAAGCCGATCTCGACGTAGTGGTCCAGTCGCAGTCCGGTGGCCTGCTCCACCGTTCGGGTCAACAGCGGCGCCCCGCCGAGGGTGAAGGCGGCGTTGATCTTGTCCTCGCCGTAGCCGGGGATGGGCACGTAGGAGTCGCGCGGAATGGACACCACGGTCGCCGGCGAATCCGAGCCCCGGCCGGGCAGGTGGATGAGCAGCATGGTGTCGGTGCGGCCGTTGCCGATGTCGCCGCCGGTGGTCAACTCCTGCTGCTGCTCGACGGTCAGGTCGGCGCGGCTGTCGGAGCCGACCAGCAGCCACGTCGTGCCGGGCCCCGCCGCCGGCCGGTCGGGGTAGCCGGAGAACACCGCGGCGCGCTGCAGCGCGGTGTCCAGCCAGGCGGCGGTACCCACCAGGCCGGCCGCGCCGAGCAGCACCAGCAGGACTGCGAGCACCGCCAGCCGCCGTGGCCAGGAACGCCGGCGGCGCGGTGCGACCGGGCGCGCCGGTGGTACCCGCCGTTGGACCGGCGGCGGTGGCGAAGGCGGCGGAGGTGGCGGTGGTACCCGCCGTTGAGCCGGCGGCGGTGCCGAATGGGGCGCGGGCCGGTGCATCGGTGGCGGTGGTCGATGCGGCGGGCGGTGCAGCAGTGGCGGCGGCTCACGCTGCGGCGGAGGCGGTGGCTGCCGCCCCCAGCGGCGGCGCGGCCTGCCGAACCTGCTGTCGCCGTTCACCTGCCCAATCTACGCACCCGGCAGCTACGGCGCGCCTCCGGCTGCCACATCGACTTCGCATCCGCCACAGCGGAACCTCGCCGCACCCGGGGGGCGATGTCGCCGATTGGTCGCGGGTTGTGCGCGAAATTTTCGTCCGTGAATGGGTGACAAACACCATGGCGATGCACGGTTTACAACCTCGAAAATGGTCTTACCCGTTGAGCAACATCGATGCATGTCGATCAGGCGAGAGTGTCAGCCAGTGACATCGTGCATCCCGATCTCCGTCCACGATGTTTTGGGTGGCGTTCGCCGGTGTCGGCCAAGCGATTTCATGCGGTCGACGAACTGTTGATCTGGCCGGTTCGGTTATGGCCGATTTGGAAGGATGCGAGTCGAATGGATCGCCGCAGGATCAGCCGTTCCCGAAGACCATTCGGACGCCGCCTATCGGCAAGGGACACCACGCAATTCGTTTTGCGCCACGCACAGCTGAGCGCCGATGTCCGGGCCCCGGACATACGTCGACCGGGTGCGGCCGGCGGGCTCGGCTAAGGGGTGCGGCGATGGATTTCGGAGCGCTACCACCGGAAATCAACTCGGGGCGCATGTATGCCGGCCCCGGCGCAGGGTTCCTGCTGGCCGCCTCGGCGGCCTGGGCCGAGCTGGCCACCGACTTGTATTCGGCGGCAGCACTTTACCGGTCCGTCATCTCAGAACTTACCGCCTATGCCTGGGCGGGGCCGTCGTCGCTGTCGATGGCCGCCTCGGTTGCACCCTTTCTGACGTGGCTGGCCGGCACCGCGACCCAAGCCGATCACGCGGCGGTGCAGACCAGGGCGGCGGCCAGCGCCCATGAAGTGGCGTTCGCGATGACGGTGCCCCCGGCGGTGATTGCCGCCAACCGCGCCGAGCTGGCTTCGCTCACCGCCACCAACCTCCTGGGTCAGAACACCCCGGCGATCATGGCCACCGAGGCCCAGTACGCCCAGATGTGGGCCCAGGATGCCGCCGCGATGTACGGCTATGCCAGCCGTTCCGCGGCGGCCACGGAGCTGACCCCGTTCAGCGCACCTCCGGCCGCCACCAACCCGGCCGGGCAAGGCGCCGTGTTGGCCGAAGCCACCGGGGGCGGCACACTGTCGGCCGCGCCCCGGTTGATGTCGGCGGTGCCGCAGGCACTGCGTGAGCTGACATCACCCTCGGCATCCGCGCCGTCGCTGCTGGAAGCCGGGTCGTACCTGGATTCGATGTCCGCGCACGTGCGAACCGGCGCCTCGAGCATGAGTTTTTTGACCGCGGCATTGGCTCTGATGAGGAGCGCACACGCCGACGAGGTGGCGGCGCTTGCCGAACTTCACGCCGTGGAAGCCGGGCTGGGCGCGGGCGCGTTGGGTTCGGTGGGATCAGCGGGCCTGAGCGCCGGCAGCGGCGGTGCAGCGGTGGCGGCGAACATGGGCCGGGCGGTCCCGGTCGGGGCGTTGTCGACGCCACAGGTCTGGACCTCGGTAGCCCCGGTCGCGCAGGCGGAGGCCGCGACGTTGTCGAGCGTCGCAGCCGATCCCGCACCGCACGGTGGGCTGGTGGGTGTTCCGCCGGCGGCGCCGGCCGGCGGTGCATCTGGGCGCGGCGGCGTCCGGCCCGCCGACGCGGCGCGATTCTTGCCGCACCCCAAGATGGTTCCGCCCTGGACAACCGGCGGATGACGGGCCATTTTAGCCCGAATAGCAAGGCAGCCAACACATCCGAACAAGTGGAAGGGAACACCCTGGTGCCCGACGAAATCTACGGCGACCGATGCTCGCCGTCACCTCGAACCGCCGCGCAGCAGGGCAATACGGTTTCGGTTGCCCGTATCCGTCAGATGTATGACAGCGAGACCAAGTTGTCGTGGGTGCTGGCCGGGTTGGCGGGGCTGTTGGGCGCGACGGCGTTCACCCATTCCGCGGGATATTTCGTCACCTTCATGACCGGCAACGCCCAGCGCGCGGTGATGGGCTATTTCGCCGAGGACGAATGGGCGGCGGCGTCGCCCTGGCTGGCCGTCTCGGCCGCGCTACTGCTGGTGGCGTTCGTCGTCGGCGTGGTGAGCGCGTCGTTGTGCCGGCGCCATTTCTGGCCGACGCGGCCTCATGCCACCACCGTGTTGACCACGCTGGCCCTGGTGCTGGCCACGGTGGTCGATGCCACCCTGCTGGGTGGTCCGGAGCTTCCACTGCCGTTCTTCCCGATCATTTTGATGACGTTCGGCATCGGTGCGCTCAACGCCACCTTTGTCAACAAAGACGGAGAAGTGTCGATCCCGTTGAGTTATGTGACCGGCACGCTGGTGAAGATGGGCCAGGGCATCGAGCGGCACATGGCCCGGGGGGAGATCGCGGACTGGCTGGGGCACGGTCTGCTGTTCGGGGCCTTCGTTCTCGGCGCCGGCGTCGGCGGGTGCATCGGGCTGTTCGTCGGCGGCACCTACATGCTGGCGATCGCCAGCGTGGTCTGTGCACTGACCACCGGATACACGTATTTCTATGCCGGCCGCCGCCGGATCTGGAGGTGATCCCGGCGCGCTGAGCGCAGCCGTGCCGGCGGGTCGGGGAAAGCGCGTCCCCACGAACCGGTGTCGCCGTACCGCGGATCAGCGAGCCGGCCGGTGCGCTGCCCGGCGTGACATGGGACGTCAGTTGGCTCTCAGGTGACATTAGCGTTATTCCCAACGCGTTGTTATGTTGACCACGTCATTGCGGCCCACGTCCGCGGAAAGAGGTCTGCCCGAGATGACTCACCAGCGCATCAGGAAGCGGAATCGTCGGGTTGTCGGGGTGGGCACGGCGGTGGGGGCGTTTCTGGTCTTCGGCATGGCGCCGCTGGCTGCGCCGCCGGTGGCGTCTGGCGAGTTCTTCGACGACGTGTTCGAGCAGGTGCTGGCGCCGTTTGTGGATGCGGCCACCGGCGGCCCGGACTGGGGCGCGCTGCTCAGTCCGGCGGCCTGGGAGGCGTTCTTCGAGCCGGCGCACTGGGATGGCCTGCTGGCCGGTGCGGCTTCGGCGTCGAGCCTGGCCGACCCGACGGCGTGGTTGCAGGACGTCGTCTACACCCCGCTGCACACCGGTATCGAGGACTGGATCAACAGCCCCGGGGCGGCGCCCATCGTCGACGGGCTGAACCAGTTCAGCGCCGCGCTGGGCGCGGGCATGATGATCGGCGACGGTGCCGCCGGGACCGAAGAGCATGCCGCCGGTGGTGCGGCGGGCTGGTTGTTCGGCGACGGCGGGGCCGGCTGGGACAACACCGAGGCCGATGGTGTCGGTGGCGCCGGAGGAGCGGCCGGCTTCTTCGGCAACGGCGGGGCCGGTGGGGCCGGCGGCGAGGGCGGCGCCGGCGGTGTCGGCGGGGCCGGTGGGTGGTTCATGGGTGTCGGTGGGGCCGGTGGCACCGGTGGGGACGGCGTGACCGGCGGTATCGGGGGCGCCGGCGGGGCCGGTGGGTGGTTCATGGGTGTCGGTGGGGCCGGTGGTGCCGGCGGCGACGGCACCCATATCGGCGGCAACGGCGGCGACGGCGGTGACGCATGGTTCGGCAGCGGCGGGGCCGGCGGCGCGGGCGGCGACGGCGTCTACCAGCGCCCGGGTGACCTACCCGCCCTGGGCGGCGCCGGCGGCAACGGCGGCCCGCTGGGCAGCCACGGCGCGGTCGGCCAGTTCGGAACGCTGGAAGGGGCCCCGGACAGAGGCCCGGCCGAACTCGGCACCGCCGGCGGCTGGATCGTCGACGACGGCGGCCGGGTGGTCATCCTGCAGGGCGTCAACCAGGTGTACAAGTCGCCGCCGTTCTCACCCGGCGGCGACGGGTTCGACGATGACGACGCGGCGTTCCTGGCGGCCAACGGGTTCACCGCGGTGCGGCTGGGCATCTACTGGGACCAGATCGAGCCGCAGCCGGGGGTGTACGACGTCGCCTACCTGGAGTCGGTCAAGGAGACCATCGAGACGCTCAAGGCGCACGGCATCGTCAGCATCATCGACATGCACCAGGACCTCTACGGAACCCAGATCGGCGGCCACGGCGCACCGGACTGGGCGACGCTGTTCAACGCGGGAGACAACGACACCAGCGCGCCGTTCCCGTTCGGCTACGCCCTCAACCCCGCGCAGAACCAGGCCTGGGATGCGTTCTGGGCCAACGAGAAGGTGGACGGCATCGGGCTGCAGAACCACTACGCCCGGATGTGGCAGCACGTCGCCGACTACCTGGGCGGCACCCCCGGCGTGGCCGGCTACGAGATCATGAACGAGCCGTGGCCCGGCTCGCCGTGGCTGGGCAGTCTGCTCGGCAACTCCCACTTCGACACCCAGTCGCTGACCCCGTTCTACGACCAGGTGATCTCGGCGATCCGGTCGGTCGACCCGAACACCACGGTCTACTACGAGCCGAACGTGTTGTTCGGCAACGCAACCGCGGTCACCCACCTGGGCGGGGTCGACGACGACAACACCGTGTTCGCGTTCCACGACTACTGCATCTTCGACGCCCTCGGCGGTGGCAGCGCCACCGGCTGCTCGCTGTGGGACGGGATGATGATGAGCGGCGCCCAGGCCTACGCCGACGCCCAGGGCGTCCCGGCGCTGGTCACCGAGTTCGGTGCCACCCACAACGTCGACACCATCGCCGGCCAGCTGGGCTCGATCGACCCGCACAGGTTCGGCTGGCTGTACTGGGGCTACACCAACGAGGCCGGCTCACTGGTGCACGACACCAACGTGGCACCGACCGGCGACAACGTCGACGAGCCCATCGTGGCGACACTGGCCCAGCCGTACCCGCAGGTGATCGCCGGGATCCCGAACAGCTGGTCGTTCGAGAACGGTGTCTTCTCGTTCAGCTACTCCACGGCGATGGCCGACGGCTCGGGCAGCTTCGAGGCCGGGTCACAGACCAGGATCTCGATCCCGGAGATCCAGTTCCCGGACGGCTACCAGGTCAGCGTCACCGGCGGCGAGGTCGTCTCGGCGGACAACGCCGCGGTGCTGGTCGTGGAATCCAACGCCGGCGCCGGGACCGTCACCGTCACCGTGACGCCGGTCGCGGGGGCATAGCCGGCGGCAGAGGGCCGCGTCGTCCTCCGCCGAGATTGCAACCATGCAGGAAAAATTCGAGATTTCCCTGCGTGATTGCAGTTTCGCGGCCGGGGGGACTCAGCGCAGCCAACCGAGCTGGTCGGCGAACAGCGAGTATCCGACGAACGCCACGGTGTCGATCAGGCCGTGCGCGAGGATCAAGGGCCACAACCGGCCGGTGCGCTGCCAGGCGTAACCGAAGACCAGGCCCATCGCGACATTGCCCAGGCCGGCGCCGAACCCCTGGTAGAGGTGGTAGGCGCCGCGCAGCAGCGCCGAGCAGGCCAGCGCCGCCGGCGCCGCGACGCCCAGCTGCCGCAGCCGGGTCAGCAGGTAGCCGACGACGATCACCTCCTCGGCGAAGCCGTTGGCGAACGCGATCACGATCAGCATCGGGGCGCGCCACCAGGTGTCGGTGACCGCCGCGGGGATGACGTCGGCGTTGAGGCCCAGCGCCCGCGCCGCCAGGTACAGGCCCAGCCCCGGTAGCCCGATCAGCGCCGCCAGGCCGAGCCCGCCGGCCAGGTCGAGACGCCGCGGCCACCGGCCCAGCCCGATGCGGTCCGGGCCGAATCCGCTGCGCCACAACAGGTACAGCGCCAGGGCGCCCCAGGCGATCAGCTGCGCCGCCCATGCCGCGTTGAGGCCGAAGTCGATGAAGCCGAAATAAGACCGGCGCGGGTTCAGCGGGATGCGCTGCGCGCTGAGGTCACGCAGCACCGCGTCGGCGAGCTGCAGGATCGCGGTGACGGCGCTGAGCCCGAAGGTGACCGCCAGCACCACGGCCAGCTCCATGCGCAGAACGCGGTGCTGGGCCGCCGGCTCGGTCACCTCGACACGGTAACCCCCGGCCGTTACGGGCGGCGGGGCTGCAGCCCGTTCAGGAACGGGCAGCCCATCAGTGCGCGCACCGCCTTGTTCAGGCTCAACACGTCCTCGACCGGCCGCGGGAAGCTCAGCCGGACGTCGTGGTCGCCGTCGGTGGCCTCGACCCGCAGCCACATGCCGTAGCGGTCCACGGCCAGCGGGCGGGGCCGGCCGCGCCGCAGCTGCGGTGGCAGCCGGGTGGTCGCCAGCCGGGCGACCAGCTCGGGGTGCGCGGAGTCCAGGTGGTGCAGCCAGTGCGCCTCGATCGCGCAGAACGGATCGGGCCGGGCCGCCAGTAGCTCGTCGACGGCGACCGCCTCGGCACCGGTCGCATCGGCCAGCACCGCCGAGTCCGGCGTGAGCCGCACCAGCACGTAGCTGACCTCCCCGTCGCCGGGAGCGGCGGCGCCGAGTCTGCCCGCCGCCGAACGGGGTGAGATCACCTGCAGCAGCGCGGGATGCGGGCTGACCTCGGCGATCCGGTCGAGCAGCGCGTCGACGTCGCGGTCGGGCACCGTCCGCAGTCGCCCGCGGATCCACACCAGCGCCCGCACCCGTTCGCGCAGCCGCAGCGGCGCGTGGTCGGTCAGCTCGAGCATCGCCGGTACCCCGTCCTCGCCGGCGGCCGCGTCGGCGACCGGGTCACCGGCCGGGACCGTGACCGCCATGGTCCCGTCCGCCAGCAGGTGGCACACCGGCGCGTTGACCGGCGCGGCGTCGGCCGAGTCGGCGATCGCCAGCAGTGCCTGGCCTCGCACGCAGGCGCTGCGAATCCGCTCGGCGGACGTCGGGACGGTTGCCGCTGTGGTGGTGGCCATCGATCACCCTTTCCGTAAGTGAGGTAAGCCTAACTTAAATAACGACCACGCTCGGCGCAACCGTGAAACCGGATCCGGTCCTGCCGGCGCACCGGCGGCGACCGCCACCACGGCCCGCGGCCGATAGGGTTGACCGGTGACCCGCATCAGCTATCTCGGCCCCGCGGGAACCTTCACCGAAGCGGCGCTGCTCGCGTTGACCGGCGCCGGCCTGGTTCCCGGCGCCGAACCTCAGGCGGTGCCGGCCGAGAGCACTCCGGCGGCACTGGACGCGGTGCGCGACGGGACCGCCGAGTACGCCTGCGTGCCGATCGAGAACTCGATCGAGGGCGGGGTGACACCCACCCTCGACGGGCTCGCCGCCGGCGCCGCGCTGCAGATTTTCGCCGAAACCACCCTGGATGTCGCGTTCTCGGTTGTCGTCGCGCCGGGACGGGCGGTGGCCGACATCCGCGCCGTGGCCGCCCACCCGGTGGCCGGCGCCCAGGTCCGGCGCTGGCTCGCCGAACACCTGCCGCACGCCCACACCGTGCCGGCGAACTCCAATGCCGCTGCCGCCCAACAGGTCTGCGACGGAGAGGTCGACGCCGCGGTGAGCACCGCGCTGGCCGCCCAGCAGCGCGGGCTGGCCACACTGGCCGACGGCGTCATCGACGAACCCAACGCCCGCACCCGCTTCGTGTTGGTCGGCTCGCCCGCTCCGCCGCCGCCGCGGACCGGCGCCGACCGGACGTCGGTGGTGCTGCGCCTCGACAACGCGCCCGGCGCCCTGGCCGCCGCGCTGATCGAGTTCGGAAGCCGCGGAATCGATCTGACCCGCATCGAGTCCCGCCCGACCCGCACCGGCCTGGGCACCTACCTGTTCTTCGTCGACTGCGTGGGGCACATCGACGATCGGGTGGTCGGCGAGGCGCTGCAAGCGCTGCGTGATCGGTGCGCCGACGTGCGGTACCTGGGTTCCTGGCCCACCGGGGTGGCGACGTGAGCGGCCGGCTGGTGCTGTTGCGGCACGGACAGTCCTACGGCAACGTCGCCCGCCGGCTCGACACCCGCCCGCCGGGGTCGGAGCTGACCCCGCTGGGCCGCGATCAGGCCCGGGCGTTCGCCGGCAACGGTCTGCACCGTCCCGCGCTGGTCACCCACTCGGTCGCCATCCGCGCGGCGCAGACCGCGGCGGAGATCAGCGGCCCGTTCGGGGTGACGGCCCGCGCGCTCGACGGCATCCACGAGGTGCAGGCCGGTGCGCTGGAGAACCGCAACGACGACGACGCGATCGCGGAGTTCAACGCGATCTATCAGCGGTGGCACTGTGGCGAGCCCGGGGTGGCGCTGCCCGGCGGCGAGACCGCCGAGCAGGTGCTCGACCGCTATCTGCCGGTCGTCACCGACCTGCGGATGCGCTACCTCGACGACGACGATTGGACCGGCGACATCGTGGTGGTCAGCCACGGCGCGGCGATCCGGCTGGCGGCGGCGACGCTGGCCGGGGTGGACGCCACCTTTGCGCTGGATCACCACCTGGAGAACGCCGAGGCGGTGGTGCTGGCCCCGATCACCGACGGCCGCTGGAGCTGCGTGCAGTGGGGCTCGAAGACGCCGCCGTTCTATCCCGAACCCGATGCGGACCCGGTCGGCGACGCGCTGCGCTCCGACACCGACCCGATGGGTTGAATCGGGCTAAATCG
>CAYNJD010000014.1:0-23050 GCA_964397355.1 uncultured Mycobacterium sp.
CACGCCTACGTCGACTTCGCCGCCGGCGAGAAGCGCAGCTGGCTCACCGCGCGCGGGCTGAAAGTCTTCCCGTTGGTCGGCTGGGCTGAGCGTGGCGGCTACGGTGCACTCGGGCACGGCAATTCGGTGCCCCGGTTCCACATCACCTGGGGGACCGGCCCCGCCCTGGTCGAGATCTTCGCGGGCCGGCTGCGCGGCCGCTCCAGAGTGCGGTTCGCGTACCGGCACCGGGTCGACGAACTCATCGTCGAAGCCGGCCGGGTGACCGGGGTGCGCGGCAGCGTACTGGAACCGTCGGCAGCCGCGCGCGGTGTGGCGTCGTCACGGAACACCGTGGGACAGTTCGAGTTCCGTGCTCCAGCAGTGCTGGTCACCAGCGGCGGCATCGGCGGCAACCTCGATTTGGTTCGCGAGAACTGGCCGGCCCGGATGGGTCGGGTCCCCGCGCAGTTGCTGGCCGGCGTGCCCGCCCACGTCGACGGCCGGATGATCGGGATCACCGAGGCGGCCGGGGGCCGGGTGATCAACCGCGACCGGATGTGGCACTACACCGAGGGCATCACCAACTACGACCCGATCTGGCCCGGCCACGGCATCCGGATCATCCCGGGCCCGTCGTCGCTGTGGCTGGACGCGGCCGGTGCGCGGCTGCCGGGGCCGCTGTATCCCGGCTTCGACACCCTCGGCACGCTGGAGCACATCGCCCGCTCCGGACAGGACTACACCTGGTTCGTGCTCAACCGGCGGATCATCGAGAAGGAATTCGCGCTGTCGGGTCAGGAGCAGAACCCCGATCTGACCGGGCGCAGTCTGCGACAGCTGATCGCCTCGCGTGCCCGGTCCGGGCCACCGCCGCCGGTGCAGGCGTTCGTCGATCGCGGAGTGGACTTCGTACACGCCGATTCGCTGCGTGACCTGGTTGCCGCGATGAACGACCTGCCCGACGTGGTGCCGCTGGACTACGCGACGGTCGAGGCCGAGGTCACCGCGCGTGACCGTGAGGTGGCCAACCGGTTCAGCAAGGACGGTCAGGTCACCGCGATCCGCGGGGCCCGCGCTTACCTGGGCGATCGGCTGGGCCGGGTGGTGGCCCCGCACCGGTTGACCGACCCCGCCGCCGGCCCGCTGATCGCGGTCAAACTGCACATTCTGACCCGGAAGACGTTGGGCGGCTTGGAGACCGACCTGGACTCGCGGGTGCTCGGTGGTGACGGCAAGCCGATCGACGGACTCTACGCCGCCGGCGAGGTGGCCGGGTTCGGCGGCGGCGGGGTGCACGGCTACCGCGCACTGGAGGGCACCTTCCTGGGCGGCTGCATCTTCTCGGGCCGCGCCGCCGGCCGGGGCGCCGCCGGGGACATCGCCTGACCCGGGCTCGCCGCCGTCAGAACGCCACGGCGCTCTCGGCGGGCAGCACCTGAAAATCGGTGCGGCCCATCTCGGCGAGCCGGCCGTGGTAGATGCCGCGGGCGTCGGGCTCGATGATGCCCTGGTGGATCGGCACCGCGGCCCGCGGCGCCACCGCCCGCAGATAGTCGACCGCCTCGGAGATCTTCAGCCACGGCGCCGCCGCCGGGGCGGCCAGTACGTCCACCGCCTCGTCGGGCACGAACAGCGCGTCGCCGGGGTGCATCAACCGGGCCGGGTGCCCGTCGTCGCCGACCAGATAGGAGATGTTGTCGATCATCGGGATCTCCGGGTGGATCACCGCGTGCTGCCCGCCCGCCCCGCGCACCGTGACCGACCCGAGCTGGATGGAATCCCCGACGTGCACCGGCTGCCAGGGCGCGCCCAGCTGAGCGGCGGTCTGCGGGTCGGCGTAGAGCGCGGCCTCCGGATTGGCGTCGAGCAGCGCCGGTAACCGCCCGGTGTCGATGTGGTCGGGGTGCTGATGGGTGACCAGGATCGCCGTCAGCCCGGTGATGCCCTCGAAGCCGTGCGAGAAGATGCCCGGGTCGAACAGCATCGTGGTGTCGACGAAATCGGCGAGCAGGCAGGAATGGCCGAAGTGAGTCAGTCGCATACCTAAAGATTGTGCGCTCCGGCGCCGCGGATGGGCATCGGTATTGTTGACGCGACCGATTCCCGTCGACAGTAGGGAGCGCGCGTGGCCCGGGTGGTTGTGCACGTGATGCCCAAAACCGAGATTCTCGACCCGCAGGGTCAGGCGATCGTCGGCGCGCTTTCCCGGCTCGGGCACACCGGAGTGTCGGATGTGCGGCAGGGCAAGCGCTTCGAGCTCGAGGTCGACGATTCGGTCGACGACGCCGCGCTCGCCGAGATCGCCGAATCGCTGCTGGCCAACACCGTGATCGAGGACTGGACCGTGAGCCGGGAGACCTCGTGAGCGCCCGGGTGGGTGTCATCACCTTTCCCGGCACCCTCGACGACGTCGACGCCGCCCGCGCGGTCCGGTTCGTCGGTGCCGAACCGGTCAGCCTGTGGCACGCCGACGCCGACCTGAAGGGGGTCGACGCCGTCGTCGTCCCAGGCGGGTTCTCCTACGGCGACTACCTGCGCGCCGGCGCCATCGCCCGGTTCGCCCCGGTGATGGGCGAGGTGGTCGGCGCGGCG
The DNA here is from genome assembly GCA_964397355.1 of uncultured Mycobacterium sp. Classification (GTDB taxonomy): domain Bacteria; phylum Actinomycetota; class Actinomycetes; order Mycobacteriales; family Mycobacteriaceae; genus Mycobacterium. The sequence continues at coordinate 2,575 of CAYNJD010000014.1, forward strand.
AATCGCGGCCTGCCCGTGCTGGGGATCTGCAATGGTTTTCAGGTGCTGTGCGAGGCCGGGCTGCTGCCGGGTGCGCTGACCCGCAACGCCGGCCTGCACTTCGTCTGCCGCGACGTCTGGCTGCGGGTGACCTCCACCGAGACGGCCTGGACCTCCCGGTTCGACGCCGACGCCGACCTGCTGGTGCCGCTGAAGTCCGGCGAGGGCCGCTACGTGGCCTCCCCGCAGGTGCTCGACGAGCTGGAGGGTGAGGGCCGGGTGGTGTTCCGCTACCTCGACAACGTCAACGGCTCACTGCGCGACATCGCCGGGGTGAGCTCCCCCAACGGTCGGGTGGTGGGCCTGATGCCGCACCCCGAGCACGCCATCGAGGCCCTGACCGGGCCCAGCGACGACGGGCTGGGGCTGTTCTACTCCGCGCTGGACGCGGTGCTGGCGGCCTAGCGCTAGCAGGTCAGCGCGACCGCCGCCTCGGCGGTGTAGCACAAGAACGTACATGTCTCCTGCAGGTAGAGCTGCACGTTCTCGGCGTCGTGGGACAGATAGCCGATCGCCACGTCGGTGCCCAGCTGCAGGTCGAAGTCGCCGCCGCGAGTGGTCAGCACGAACGCCCCGTCGATCGCCGGCGCCCAGATGATGTCGCCGTCGACCAGCCGCCGCAGGTGCTCACGGATCGGATAGCCGTGATCGGAGGTCTCGGAGACCTTGGTGTAGGTGTCGGCCGACAGCAGCACCGAATACGGGCCGTCCACCCCGGCCAGCCGCAGCGCCGACAGCGCCTGGCTGATGGCGTCGGGAATGTCGCGCGGATCCTCCGGCAGGCTCAGCGGCGCGTTCGAGCTCGCGCTGCGGATCCCTTCCACCGAGGCGGCCGGGTAGCCCTCGAAGATGAGGCGGTCCTCCACGAACGCCAGCTTCTTGGCCGCGTCCTTGACCGGATCCCAGTCGGGGTCCTGCGAGCCCCGCTCGACGTCGTCGATCTCCGCGCGCGACAACGTGAACGGCACCCGCAGCCGCACCAGCGGCTTGCTGTCGCGCAGGTGAGCCACCACGCCGTCGGCGGGGGCGCCGACATCGGTCAGCCGGCCGGTGCCCACCGCGGCGGCCGTCGGTCCCGCCGGATCGCTCACGTCGACCACCCGGCGGCCCGCCAGGTGCCGCCTGAACGTCCGGGCCGCCTCCTGCTCGATGTCGGCCCACGCCGCTTCGGTGACCGGGGCCAGCTCGCGATACAGGTTGTTCATTGCGGGATTCCTTTCAGGCTGCCGATATTCAGTGTGCCGTCGCCGGTGGGTTCGACGGGCTCGGCGGGTGGTGGTGGCGCCGAGCCCGGGAGCGGCGGCGGGTCGTCGAGGAAGTCGGCGGTGGGGGTGAAGAACAGCCCGCCGGTGAGCGCGGTGGAGAAGTCCAGGATGCGGTCGGTGTTACCCGGCGGGTCGCCGAGGAACATGTTGCGCAGCATCCGCTCGGTGATCGCCGGGCTGCGCGAATACCCGATGTAGTAGGTGCCGTGCCCGTCGGAGTCGGCCGACCCGAACGGCATGTTGGCGCGCACGATGTCCAGTTCCTCGCCGTCGTCGTCGGTGATGACGTTCAGCGCGATGTGGGAGTTGGCCGGCTTCACCGCGTCGTCGAACTCGATGTCGTCGGCTTTGGTGCGGCCGATCACCCGCTCCTGTTCGGTGACCGGCAGCGCATCCCAGGCGCCCATGTCGTGCAGGTACTTCTGGATGTGCACGTAGGACCCGCCGGCGAACTCGGGGTCTTCGTCGCCGACCTGGACGGCGACCGCGGCGTCCGCACCGGTCGGGTTCTCGGTGCCGTCGACGAAGCCGAGCAGGTCGCGGTTGTCGAAGAACCGGAAGCCGTGCACCTCGTCGACCACAGTGACGGCGCCCGCCAGGGCGCGCAGGATCCGCCGGGCCAGCTCGAAGCAGACATCCATGGTCTCGGCGCGGATGTGGAACAGCAGGTCGCCCGGGGTGGCCGGTGCGGTGTGGCGGGGGCCGACGAGCTCGACGAACGGATGCAGCTCGGCCGGCCGGGGCCCGGCGAACAACCGGTCCCAGGCGTCCGAGCCGATCGAGGTGACCAGCGACAGCTGCTTGGTCAGGTCGCGGAAGCCGATCGCTCGCGCCATCCCGGACAGCTCCGGCAACATGTCGTGCACGGTGGGCTCACCGCCCTCGTCGATGGTGACGACCAAAAAAATGGCCGCACAGGTCAGGGGAGCGGTGACGGGCTGAACGGACGGCACGGTATCGACCCTAACGTCCCCGCCACAGTGCAGATGCGAAAGACTTGGGTCCATGGCGGCCAGCGCAACCGGATTATGCGAGTTCATCGACGCCTCACCGTCGCCGTTTCACGCCTGCGACACCGCGGCCGAACGGCTGCGGGCCGCCGGCTACACCGAGCTGGCCGAGGCCGACCGCTGGCCGGTGGCGCCCGGGCGGTACTTCACCGTCCGCGCCGGCTCCCTGGTGGCCTGGGCCGGGGGCGGCACCGAGATGCCGTTCCGGATCATCGGCGCGCACACCGACAGCCCGAACCTGCGGGTCAAGCAGCACCCCGCCCGCGAGGTGGCCGGCTGGCAACTGGTGGCGCTGGCGCCCTACGGCGGCGCCTGGCTGAACTCCTGGCTGGACCGCGACCTAGGCATCAGCGGGCGGCTGTCGGTGCGCAGCGGTGCTGAAGGTTCAGCCATCACCCACCATCTGGTCCGCATCGACGAGCCGATCCTGCGGGTGCCGCAACTGGCCATCCATCTGGCCGACGACCGCAAGTCGGTCACGCTGGACCCGCAGCGGCACCTCAACGCGGTGTGGGGGGCCGGCGGGGCACCGGACTTTTTGGGCTACGTCGCCGAACGCGCGGGAGTCGATCCGCGCGCGGTGCTGGGCTTCGACCTGATGACCCACGATCTGGCGCCGTCGGCGTTGACCGGGCTGACCGAGGCGTTCGTCAGTGCGCCTCGGCTGGACAACCAGGCCAGCTGTTACGCCGGGCTGCAGGCGCTGCTTTCGGTGACGCCCGGCCGCTACCTGCCGGTGCTGGTGTTGTTCGACCACGAGGAGGTCGGGTCGACGTCGGATCACGGCGCCCAGTCGGATCTGCTGCGAGGCGTCCTGGAGCGGATCACGCTGGCCGCCGGCGGGGACCGGGAGGACTTTCTGCGCCGGTTGACCTGCTCGACGCTGGCGTCGGCGGACATGGCCCACGCCACTCACCCGAACTACCCGGATCGCCACGAACCGGGGCATCAGATCGCGGTCAACGCCGGCCCGGTGCTCAAGGTGCAACCCAACCTGCGTTACGCCACCGACGGCCGCACCGCCGCGACGTTCGCGCTGGCCTGCGACCAAGCCGGGGTGGCGCTGCAGCGCTATGAGCATCGCGCCGACCTGCCGTGCGGGTCGACCATCGGCCCGATGAGCGCGGCCCGCACCGGCATTCCCACCGTGGACGTGGGGGCGCCGCAGCTGGCGATGCATTCGGCGCGCGAGCTGATGGGTGCGCGCGATGTCGCGGCGTATGCGGCCGCGCTGGGTGCCTTCCTGGCGCCGCACTGAGCGATTTCGGCGCGATCGTCTATGCCCGCCAGCGACGACAATCGCGCCGAAATCGGTGCCATACACTGAGCGCGTGACGCCCCCGAGCACGCTGGACACCGTCGAACACGCCGCCGCCACCCCCGATCATCCGCAGCCGTTCGCCGAGCTGGGCCTCAAAGACGACGAGTACCAGCGCATCCGCGAGATCCTGGGCCGCCGCCCCACCGACGCCGAGCTGGCCATGTACTCGGTGATGTGGAGCGAGCACTGCTCCTACAAGTCCTCCAAGGTGCACCTGCGCTATTTCGGCGAGACCACCACCGAGGAGATGCGCAAAGCCATGCTGGCCGGCATCGGCGAGAACGCCGGTGTGGTCGACATCGGCGACGGCTGGGCGGTCACCTTCAAGGTGGAGTCGCACAACCACCCGTCCTACGTCGAGCCGTATCAGGGCGCGGCCACCGGGGTGGGCGGCATCGTGCGCGACATCATGGCGATGGGTGCGCGCCCGGTCGCGGTGATGGACCAGCTGCGCTTCGGCGCCGCCGACGCCCCCGACACCCGCCGGGTGCTCGACGGCGTAGTACGCGGCATCGGCGGCTACGGCAACTCGCTGGGACTGCCCAACATCGGCGGTGAGACCGTCTTCGACGCTTGCTACGCCGGCAACCCGTTGGTCAACGCGCTCTGCGTCGGGGTGCTCAAAAAAGAAGATCTGCACCTGGCGTTCGCCTCCGGCGCCGGAAACAAGATCATCCTGTTCGGGGCGCGCACCGGCCTGGACGGTATCGGCGGGGTCTCGGTGCTGGCCTCGGATACCTTCGGCGGCGACGAATCCGGCGCGGGACGCAAAAAGCTGCCGTCGGTTCAGGTCGGCGACCCGTTCACCGAGAAGGTGCTCATCGAGTGCTGCCTGGACTTGTACGCGGCCAAGCTGGTGGTCGGTATCCAAGATCTCGGTGGCGCCGGGCTGGCTTGCGCCACCTCCGAATTGGCCGCCGCCGGGGACGGCGGCATGGCGGTCCAACTGGAGCAGGTGCCGCTGCGCGCGGCGAACATGACCCCGGCCGAGGTGCTCTCCAGCGAGTCGCAGGAGCGCATGTGCGCCGTCGTGGCCCCGGAGAACGTGGACGCCTTCATGGCGGTGTGCGACAAGTGGGACGTGCTGGCCACGGTGATCGGTGAGGTCACCGACGGCGACCGGCTGCAGATCACCTGGCACGGCGAGATGGTCGTCGACGTACCGCCGCGCACGGTCGCCCACGAAGGCCCGGTCTATCACCGCCCGCTCGCGCGCCCGGACAACCAGGACGCGCTCAACGCCGACCGGTCCGACACGCTGCCACGGCCGGCCACCGGCGAGCAGCTGCGCGCGACTCTGCTTGCGCTGCTGGGCAGTCCGCACCTGTGCAGCCGGGCGTTCATCACCGAGCAGTACGACCGCTACGTGCGCGGCAACACCGTGCTGGCCGAACACGCCGACGGCGGGATGCTGCGCGTCGACGAGGCCACCGGCCGTGGGATCACCATCTCCACCGACGCGTCGGGCCGCTACACCAAGCTGGATCCCTACGCCGGAGCCCAACTGGCGCTGGCCGAGGCCTACCGCAACGTGGCGGTCACCGGCGCCACACCGGTCGCCGTCACCAACTGCCTGAACTTCGGGTCGCCGGAAGACCCCGCGGTGATGTGGCAGTTCGCCGAGGCGGTTCGAGGTCTGGCGGATGGCTGTGCGGCACTGGGGATTCCGGTTACCGGCGGCAACGTGAGCTTTTACAACCAGACCGGCGCGACACCGATCCACCCCACCCCGGTGGTCGGCGTGCTCGGTGTCATCGACGACGTGAACCGACGGCTGCCGACGGCATTCGGTGTCGAGCCGGGCGAGACGCTGATCCTGCTCGGCGACACCCGCGACGAGTTCGACGGCTCCATCTGGGCGCAGGTGACCGCCGACCACCTGGGCGGGCTGCCGCCGAAAGTCGACCTGGAGCGCGAGAAACTGCTTGCCGAGGTGCTGTGCGCGGCATCGCGCGACGGGCTGGTGTCGGCGGCGCACGACCTGAGCGAGGGCGGCCTGATACAGGCTGTCGTCGAATCGGCGATCGCCGGTGAAACCGGTTGCCGCATCCTGCTTCCCGAAGAATTTCAAACAGGCACGGGGCCGTTCACTTTTCTCTTCTCCGAGTCGGCGGGGCGGGCACTGGTCGCGGTGCCGCGCACCGAGGAGAGCCGGTTCCGTTCCATGTGCGAGGCGCGCGGGCTGCCCGCCACCCGCGTCGGCGTGGTGGACCAGGCCTCGCCGGAGGTGGAGGTCCAGGGCCAGTTCAGCGTGTCGCTGGCGGAACTGCGCAGCACGTCCGAGGCGGTGCTGCCGGGGATGTTCGGATAGCCGTACCGGCATGGGGACCACGGCAGCAGCCCCGGGCAGGCACCCGCTGCTGGCATGGGCGTGGAGCCTGCTGCGGCTGAAGTTCGTCGGGGTGGCCTTGGGCGCGTTGTTCTTCTGCTTGTCGCTGACTCCGTCGCTGCTGCCGCGCGACTGGTTGTTCCAGGGGCTGATCGGTGGCATCAACGCCGCCTTCGGCTACGGCCTGGGGGTGGTGATCGGCGCGGCGGTGGAGCGGTTCGTGTTGCGCGGTGCCCGTTGGTGGCCGCCGCCGCGGCGGGTGTTGTTCGGGCTGAAGGCGGCCATCGTGGTGGGGGCACCGGCCGCGTGTCTACTGATGCTGATCCCGGCCGCCGGCTGGCAGCGGCAGGTGTCACACCTGCTGGGCATCGAGGGCCCGGCAACGCTGAGCTACCTGCGCACCCTGGCCGTCGCGATCGGTGTCGCCGCCGCTTTGGTGGCGACGGTGCGGGCGCTCATCGACACCAGTCGGCTGCTGGCGCGGGCACTGATCCGGCGCTGGCACCTGCACAGCGAAGTCGCGCTGTTCATCGGCACCGCGATCGTCGTCGTGGTGCTGGTCACCCTGATCAACGGTGTGCTGATCCGCGGGTTCTTCGCCGGCGCCAGCGCGGTGTCCGAACCGCGGAACAGCTCCACCAGCGCATCGGTGGTCCAACCGCAGCTACCCGAGAAATCCGGCAGCCCGGTGTCGTTGGCGCCGTGGGACAGCCTCGGTTTCCAGGGCCGCAGCTTCGTCGCCGGCGGAACGCACGCGGCCGAACTGAGCCGGATCAACGGCCGGCCCGCCCGCGAACCCATCCGCGTCTACGCCGGCCTGCACAGCGCCGACGACGACCGGGCACGGATGGAGCTGCTGGTCGACGAACTCGAGCGCACCAAAGCCTTCGAACGCCGGGTGCTGGTCGTGGTACCCACCACCGGCACCGGCTGGATCAACCCGGCCGCGGCGGACGCGGTGGAGATGCTCTACAACGGTGACACCGCGATCGTCGGGGTGCAGTACTCCTACCTGCCGAGCTGGATCTCGTTCCTGGCCGACCAGCGCAAGTCGATGGACTCCGGCCGGCTGCTGGTGCACACCATCGCCGATCGCTGGCAACGGCTGCCGGTCGACCATCGGCCCAAGCTGGTGCTCTACGGCGAAAGTCTGGGGGCGCTGGCCGGCCAGGCCGCGTTCGACTGGCTGCCCGACATCGCCGAGATGGGCTTCGACGCGGTGTTGTGGGTGGGCCCGCCGCAGGCCAGCCCGCTCTGGCACGCCCTGCTGGTGCGGCGCGACCCGGGTAGCACCGCGGCACTGCCGCGCTACGACGACGGCCGCACCGTGCGGTTCGCCCAGGGCACGGTGCCGGCCGAGGTCGCCCGGATCGCGGCGCCGCCGTGGACCGGCCCGCGGGTGCTGTTCCTGCAGCACGCCTCCGACCCGGTTGTGTGGTGGTCGCCGGACCTGCTCTTCGCCCGGCCCGACTGGCTGACCGAGGCGCCCGGCCCGGACCGTACCGCGTCCATGCGCTGGTATCCGGTGGTGACGTTCTGGCAGGTCAGCGCCGATCTGGTGCACGGTGAATCGATGCCGGCCGGGCACGGCCACAACTACACCGACACCATCCTGGACGGCTGGGTGGCGGTGCTGCCGCCCGACGGCTGGACACCGGCCGACACCGAGCGGCTTCGCACGGTGCTGCGGCGCGGGTAGGGCAATCGTCGGGGCCGGGTACCGGCGCCCGGCGGAATGCGGGATGCTTCACCCGTGCAGCGTTATAACCGGGACGGCCTGGTCTTCGATGTCCGCGATGCCGGGCCGCCCGACGGGCCCGTTGTGGTGTTGCTGCACGGGTTCCCGCAGCGAAACGACAGCTGGGACGCCGTCATCGACCGGCTCACCGCCGCAGGCTATCGGTGTCTGGCTCCGAACCAGCGCGGCTATTCGCCAGGTGCCCGACCGCCCCGGCGCCGCGACTATCGGCTGTCCGAACTCATCGCCGACGTGGGCGCACTGATCGACGCCAGTGGCGCCCAGCGCGTGCACCTGGTCGGTCACGATTGGGGTGCCGCGGTCGCCTGGGGAGTCGCGGGTGAAATGCCCGAGCGGCTCGCCTCCGTGTCGCCGGTGTCGGTGCCGCATCTGGCTGCGTTCCTGAAGTCGCTGGTCACCAGTCGTCAGGGCTTGGCGTCGTGGTACATGGGTTTCTTCCAGTTGCCGTGGCTGCCCGAATGGCTGATGACTCGCGGTGGCGTCACCGGGGCCGCCAACGCCTTGCGGCGCGGCGGGCTGACCGCGGCGGCGGCGCAACGGGATGCGCGGACCATGGCCGAACCCGGTGCGCTGACCGGCGGGATCAACTGGTACCGGGCGCTGCCGTTCAGCGACGCGCGGACCGCCACCCGCCGCATCTCGGTTCCGACGATGTACGTGTGGAGCGACAGTGATTTCGCGCTGCTCGCCAAGGCCGCGCGCGACACGGCCCGCTACGTCGACGCCGATTACCGATTCGAGGTACTGCCGGGCGTCTCGCACTGGATCCCCGATGCGGTGCCGGACCGGCTCGCCGACCTGCTGCTCGACTGGTTCGCAGCACACCCGGTGGACTGACCGGTGGCGGCCGCCGCACGTCCCAAGCCGGACCCGGCGCAGACCCGCGCCACCGTACTGGAGCTGGCCGAGTGGCTGCGAGACGAGAGCCTGCCCACCCCGGATCGCGCCGAACTGGCCGCCGCGGTCCGGCTGACGGCGCGCACGCTGGCCGGTCTGGCGCCGGGGGCCAGCGTCGAGGTGCGGGTACCGCCGTTCGTGGCCGTGCAGTGCATCGCCGGCCCGCGACACACCCGCGGCACCCCGCCCAACGTCGTCGAGACCGACCCCCGCAGTTGGCTGCAGCTGGCTGCCGGGCTGCTCACCGCGGCGGACGCGGCGGCCACCGGGAAGCTGCGGCTGTCCGGGTCGCGGGCCGCCGAGATCGCCGAATGGCTGCCGTTGGTGAAACTCGACGCCGATTGAGACGTAGACTGAACCCCGTCACCCACGCCCGTCCCCGGGAGCAGCCACAACGTGCTTGACCAGCAGGCGGAACACCCCGACAACCCGCCCCGCGAAGAATGCGGCGTGTTCGGAGTCTGGGCACCCGGCGAAGAAGTAGCGAAGCTCACATACTACGGCCTGTATGCGCTGCAACACCGCGGTCAGGAAGCCGCCGGGATCGCCGTCGCAGACGGATCCCAGGTACTGGTGTTCAAGGATCTCGGCCTGGTCAGCCAGGTCTTCGATGAGCAGACGCTGGCATCGATGTCCGGCCACGTGGCGATCGGGCACTGCCGCTACTCCACCACCGGCGACACCACCTGGGAGAACGCCCAGCCGGTGTTCCGCAACACCGCGGCCGGCACCGGCCTGGCACTGGGCCACAACGGCAACCTGGTCAACACCACCGAACTGGCGGGCCGAGCCCGCGAGCTGGGACTGATCGACACCCGCCGTCCCGGTGTCGCCACCACCGACTCCGACATCCTGGGTGCGCTGCTGGCGCACGGCGCGGCCGACACCAGCCTGGAGCAGGCCGCGCTGGAGCTGCTGCCGACGGCACGCGGCGCCTTCTGCCTGACGTTCATGGACGAGAACACGCTGTATGCGGCCCGCGACCCGTGGGGGGTGCGGCCGCTGTCGCTCGGGCGGCTCGACCGCGGCTGGGTGGTGGCCTCCGAGACCGCGGCGCTGGACATCGTCGGCGCCTCATTCGTGCGGGACATCGAACCCGGCGAGCTGCTGGCGATCGACGCCGACGGGGTGCGCTCCAGCCGGTTCGCCAACCCCACCCCGAAGGGCTGCGTGTTCGAGTATGTCTACCTGGCCCGGCCCGACAGCACCATCGGCGGCCGGTCGGTGCACGCCACCCGGGTGGAGATCGGCCGGCGGCTGGCCCGGGCACATCCCGTCGACGCCGACCTGGTGATCGGGGTGCCGGAGTCGGGCACTCCGGCCGCGGTCGGCTACGCCCAGGAGTCCGGCATCGACTACGGGCAGGGCCTGACCAAGAACGCCTACGTGGGCCGGACTTTCATCCAGCCATCGCAGACCATCCGCCAGCTGGGCATCCGGCTCAAACTCAACCCGCTGCGGGAGATCATCCGCGGCAAGCGGCTCATCGTGGTCGACGACTCGATCGTGCGGGGCAACACCCAGCGTGCCCTGGTGCGGATGCTGCGGGAGGCCGGTGCCGTCGAGGTGCACGTGCGGATCGCCTCGCCACCGGTGAAGTGGCCGTGCTTCTACGGCATCGACTTCGCTTCGCCGGCCGAGCTGATCGCCAACGTCGTCGAGGACGAGGCGGAGATGCTCGAGGCGGTGCGGCGCACCATCGGTGCCGACAGTCTGGGCTACGTCGGAATCGACGACATGATCTCGGCCACCGAGCAGCCCCGCTCGCGGCTGTGCAGCGCCTGCTTCGACGGCCACTATCCGATCGAGCTGCCCGGGGACAGCGCCCTGGGCAAGAACGTCATTGAGCAGATGCTGGCCAACACCGCACTGCAGGCCGACGCCAACAGCGCCTCGGCGCTGAGCCAGCCCTAGCCAAACCCGGCCTCCGGCAGCCTCTCTGAAGGCGATGCCCGACAAAGTATCAACTACTTGACATTGGGTCGGGCGCTCGATAGCGTCGGCGCCATCGAGGCTCGTGGCCTGAGATCGTCGGCGAGGACAGGAGTGGTTGTGGCGCGTTTTCCCAAGCCGCCCGAGGGCAGTTGGACCCAGCACTACCCCGAACTCGGGACCGACCCGGTGTCGTACCGGGACTCCATCACCCCAGAGGTCTACGAGAAGGAGCGGGCGGCGATCTTCAAACGCGCTTGGCTCAATGTCGGTCGGGTAGAACAGCTTCCGCGAAAGGGGAGCTACTACACCAAGGAGCTCAAGGTCGTCAACACCTCGATCATCGTGGTGCGCACGACATCTGATGAGGTCAAGGCCTACCACAACGTCTGCCGTCACCGCGGCAACAAGCTGGTCTGGGACACCATGCCGTTGGAGGAGACCAGCGGGAACTGCCGCCAGTTCACCTGCAAATACCACGGCTGGCGCTACGACCTCGACGGCAACCTGACCTACGTGCAGCAGGAAGAGGAGTTCTTCGACCTGGACAAGAGCCGCTACGGGCTGGTCGGTGTGCACTGCGAAGTCTGGGAAGGCTTCATCTTCGTCAACTTCGCGCGCGAGCCCGAGCAATCGCTGCGCGAGTTCCTCGGGCCGATGGTCACGGCGCTGGCCGGTTACCCGTTCGGGAAGATGACGTCGCGGTGGCAGTACCGATCGGCCGTCAACTCCAACTGGAAGTTGTTCCTGGACGCGTTCCAGGAGTTCTATCACGCCCCGGTGCTGCACGGGAACCAGACGCCGGTGGCGTTTCGGGTGGCGGCCGAAGAAGCCGGCTTCGAAGCGCCCCACTACCGTCTCGAAGGGCCGCATCGGCTGGTGAGCACGTCGGGGGTGCGGGCCTGGGAGATGTCGGCGGAGATGCGCAAGCCGATCGAGGAGATCTGCCAGAGCGGGTTGTTCGGCCCATGGGACCCACCGGACATCGGCCCGGTGCCCGACGGCCTCAACCCGGCCGACTGCGATCCCTGGGGACTGGATTCGTTCCAGATCTTCCCGAACTTCACGATCCTGTTCTGGGGCCAGGGCTGGTACCTGACCTACCACTACTGGCCGACGTCGCACGACTCGCACATTTTCGAAGGGACCCTGTACTTCCCGCAGCCGCGCACGCCCCGCGAACGGGTCGCCCAGGAGCTTGCGGCGGTGTCGTTCAAGGAGTACGGCTTACAGGACGCCAGCACCTTGGAGGCGACACACACGATGCTCGGCACCGGTGCGGTGGACCACTTCCTGCTCAACGACCAGGAGGTGCTGATCCGGCATTTCCACGCCGAAACCGCCAAGTGGATCGCCGAATACGAGGACTCGAGCGCGAAGGTGTGAGTGCCGATGTCCACTATGCTGCCGAAAGAATTCTCCGACCTCGAGCCGTTCAACGACTGGTGTCTCGGGACTGAACCGGAGCGCTACGCCAAGCGCATGAACAGTTCCATGGCCGACATGCAGGCGTTCTATGACGCCATCACGGCCCGCGCCGAAGACGCGCTGGCCTACTGCGACAAGTTCAGCCTCGACGACATGCCCGAGGACGTGCTGAACCTGATGCATCTGCTGTATTCGATGATCACGGTGGCGTTTCCGGCCGAATCCTGGAAGCAGCCGCGCGTCCCCGACTCGGGTGCGGCGGTCATCGAGTGCGTCTCGGAGCCCTTCCCGTGAGCGCTCCGGCAACCACCGTGTTGCGTGCCGCCCGGTGGCTCGACATCGACACCGGCGAGGTGCGTTCGCCGGCCGTCGTGGTGATAGAGGACGGTCGTATCACCGCGATCAACCCCGAAGCGCCGGTGGAGGTTTCCGCCGATGACGTCGAACTCGGCGACGTGACGTTGCTGCCCGGCCTGATGGACATGGAACTCAACCTGCTCATCGGCGGCCCGGGCAGCCCCGAAGGACTTCCCACGCCGCTGCACGGTGTGCAGGACGACCCGGCCTACCGCACGCTGCGGGCCGCGGTCAATGCGCGGACCACCCTGGAAGCCGGGTTCACCACCGTGCGCAACCTCGGGTTGATGGTCAAGACCGGCGGCTACCTGCTCGATGTCGCCCTGCAGCGCGCCATCGACCAGGGTTGGCACGCCGGCCCGCGCATCTATCCCGCCGGCCATGCCGTGACGCCCTACGGCGGCCATCTGGATCCGACGGTCTTCCAACGGCTCGCGCCGGGTGTCATGCCACTCTCGGTCGCCGAGGGCATCGCCAATGGCGTACCCGACGTGACCGCCTGCGTGCGCTACCAGATCCGGCACGGCGCCAAGCTGATCAAGGTGTCGGCTTCGGGCGGGGTGATGTCGCACAGCACATCCCCGGGAGCCCAGCAGTACTCCGATGCCGAGCTGGCGGCGATCGTCGACGAGGCGCACCGCGCCGGGGTCCGGGTGGCCGCCCACGCCATCGGCGACAACGCGATCCGGGCTTGCATCCGGGCCGGTATCGACTGCATCGAGCACGGTTTCCTGGCCACCGACGCCACCCTGGAGATGATGGTCGAACACGGTACGTTCCTGGTCTCGACCACCTATTTGACCGATGCCATGGCCGTCGACCGGATCGCGCCCGAACTGCGCAAGAAGGCGGCCGAGGTTTTCCCGCAGGCCAAGGCCATGTTGCCCCGGGCGATCGAGGCGGGTGTCCGGATCGCATGCGGCACCGACGCGCCCGCCATCCCGCACGGCCAGAACGCCAGGGAACTGGCTGCGCTGGTGCAGCGGGGAATGACACCGCTGCAGGCACTGCGCGCGGCGACCGTCACCAGCGCCGAACTCATCGATGCCGCCGACGAACTGGGGCGGCTGGCGCCGGGCTACCGCGCCGATATCATCGCGGTACCGGGTGATCCGACCCGGGATATCGGCACCACCGGGGACGTGCGGTTCGTCATGAAGGACGGCCGAATCCACAAGCGCAGCTGACCGGAGGGACATGGATCTCACCCGTAACACCCTGTGGCTGCTGAAGCAGGCCTTCTACTACTCGCTGACGACGGTGAACGAGGCGATCGGCGACCACGGGGTGAGCACCGCGCAGATCGGATTGTTGCGCCAACTGTCCGGCGAACCCGGGCTGTCCGGCGCCGAGTTGGCCCGCCGGCTGCTGATCACCCCGCAGGGGGTGCAGCTGGCGCTACGGGCGCTCGAGAGCCGCGGCCTGGTGGAGCGCAAGCAGGATCCGCGACACGGCCGGATCCTGCGGGCGTATCTCACCGACGAGGGGCGTTCGGTGGCCTCGGCGGTCGTCGCCGACGCGATCGCCGCGCACGACCAGGTGTTCGGTGTACTGAGTCCGGACGAGCAGGAGACGTTGCGCGCGCTACTGACCCGCGTGATCGAGCAGGGGACCGGACACACCCTGTTCGGCGACCACGTCGAGCCCTGACCGCGTGTGTTAACCACCGGCAGTCCGCGTCGCGCGGCGGCCCGAAAAACCCCGATCTCATCGCCGACTGCCCGGTAAAACAATGCCCCGGAACGACTTTCGACCTCGGTGTGGCTGTTGCGCCGCACGCCGTCAGTTCCCGTGCTCGAACGGCACGATGGGGGGCACCGACACGCCTTCGGGCATCACCAGCTGGCCGTCGACATCGATGTAGCCGGAACGATTGGTCGGTATCGGCAGGGCGGGGTGCGGGCACGGCCTGTCGGTGCCGTCTCCGCAGATGCCGCCGGTGAAGTAGGAGCGTTTCTGGTGGTCTTGCGGCCAGGGATCGGCATGCAGGGCGATCCATTGCGCCGGGCCCATGTAGCAGGCGAAGAAGCACGCGCTGACCCCCGCGAAGATCGCCAGAAAGCGGGTGAACTGCTGGCGTGCGAACCCGCCGCGGATACCGTCGAGGCCGCGCTCGACGACGGTGCGGCCGCGATCATCGGTGAAGTAGCGCAGACAGCACAGTGCCGCCTGCACGGCTCCCCACATCAGCCCTTCGTAGACGGGCCACTGGTAGTAGGTATCGGCATTGAGCGACACCGATCGGATGGCCCCGGGATAGGTGTACAAGCCGATCGGGAGCAGCACCAGTCCCTCCATGACGAAGTCGAAGACGAACGCGATCGCATAGGTCACGGCGATCAGGCGGAGATTACCGATGCCCGGCCAGCGTGCCTTGATCTTTCGCATCACCGCGCAGCCGACGATGGTGATCAGCAGCACCCCGTAGGCGTATCCCGGCACGTTGGTCAACAGCGGCTCGGCGACCTGGCGGCCCGGCTCCTCGGGGGATACCCAGCCCGGAATGTGCGACGTCCACGAACCCCGGTTGAACAGCCAGGTGTTGTAGGTGCACCAGGTGTTGAAGTAATTGAGCAGCGGATCCTGGAAGAACATCAGGCCCATTGATGCAAACAACATGCCGTCCAGGGTGATTCGCCGTTCGCGGCGCCAGGGGCGGATGAAGAACCACCAGATGGCGAACGGCAGGCCGACCCACAGCACGACGGCGTTGGCCATCAGGGGAACCTTCATGTACATCGGCGGATCGTTCGGCCCCACCGGCACGCGTTCGAAGAATGGGCCGCTGATCCACCGTGCCCAGACATACAGCTGCAACGCCAGTAATGCCCCGCCGGCCACCGCCCAGATCCGGACGGCTCCGCCGCCCCGTTGACCGGAGAACTTCGGCTCGGCGGCAA
Source organism: uncultured Mycobacterium sp. (assembly GCA_964397355.1). Taxonomy (GTDB): domain Bacteria; phylum Actinomycetota; class Actinomycetes; order Mycobacteriales; family Mycobacteriaceae; genus Mycobacterium. The sequence goes on from CAYNJD010000014.1 coordinate 17,812, forward strand.
CGTCCTGCTGACTCGACACGCCGCTACTCATGATGCGGTTCCCTTTCCCCGATGGCACAGTGGGACGAAATATACTCATCGGTATCTGAGTTGCCAATAGGTATCTCAGATTCTGTGGAACAATGCCGACCATGGTGGAGCGGTGGACCCGGGAGCGGAGGCTGGCGCACACCCGTTCGCTGCTGCTGGATGCCGCGGAAGAGGTATTCGCCGAAAAGGGCTTCACCACAGCGACTCTCGATGACATCGCTCAAGCCGCCGGTTACACCAAAGGCGCCATATACAAGCATTTCGGCGCCAAGGAGGAGCTCTTCCTGGCTGTCAGCGACCGGTATTGGCGGCGTTATTTCGACAACTTCGCCGACGTGATGGCGAACGCGAGTCAGGTCGGGGAGCGCGAGTTGGACGACATCGCGGAGCGTTGGCGGCAGCTGAGCCGGGATCGTGGTGCAGAGCACGCCGCGCTCGGACATGAGTTCGCGCTGTATCTACTGCGCAACCCCGATGCCCGCGAGCGGGTCGCCGGCAAGCGGGCCGAGGTCGTCGAGCAGCTGGCGAAGTTCATCGTCGAGGGCGTTGAGCGGCTCGGTGGGACGCTGCTGATTCCGGCGCAGACACTCGCCCAGGTGCTCGTTGCCACCAGCGATTCCGCCGTACTGGCCAGCCGGCTCGACGACGTCGATCTCTATCGGCCGATCGTCGCGATGTACGTCTCGATGATCAAGCTGTCCTGAGCTGATGTCAGCTGCGCAGCTCGCCAGCGCTTGAGATCAATAACAAGTACTTGATAATATCGGCCGCGATGCTCGAACATGCGATTCGCGCAACGGCGCCGAAGGGGGTGCAATGACCACAGTGGTGTCGCCGCGGGTCGCCGTGGTCACCGGCGGAGCCTCGGGTATGGGCGAGGCTACCTGTCACGAACTGGGCCGGCGTGGCTATCGGGTCGCCGTCTTGGACATCAACGACCAAGCCGCGCAGCGGGTCTCCGACGACGTGCGCGGCGAGGGGGCGACGGCGCTGGGCATCGGCGTCGACGTTACCGACCGGCCCGCCGTCGACGACGCCTTCGCCAAGGTGCGCAGCCAGCTGGGGCCGGTCGCCGCTCTGGTCACCAGCGCCGGCGCCTTCGGCTATGGCGCCTTCGCCGAGATCACCCCGCAGGAGTGGGCGAGAATCATCGATGTCAACCTCACCGGCACCTTCCACTGCTGCCAGGCCGCGCTGGGCGACATGGTCGACGCCGGCTGGGGACGCATCGTGATGATCTCGTCATCGTCCGCCCAGCGCGGATCGCCGTTCGCCGCCCATTACGCGGCATCCAAGGGCGCGGTGATCACCTTGACCAAGTCGCTGGCCCGCGAGTACGCCGGGCACGGCATCACGGTCAACAACATTCCGCCCTCGGGTATCGAGACGCCCATGCAGCATCAATCGCAGGCGGCCGGATACCTGCCGCCCAACGAGCAGATCGTCGCGAACATCCCGCTGGGCCGGCTGGGCACCGGCGATGACATCGCTGCGGCGGTCGGGTTCCTGTGCTCGGAGGAAGCCGGTTTCATCACCGGCCAGGTGTTGGGCGTCAACGGCGGGGCAGTGCTGTGACCCAGCGTATTTCGCCGGCGCCAGGCAAACGGGGAGGTTCAGATGCAACGATCCGGTAGACCCGCGGAGGGTTCGTGGACCGAGCACTATGAACTGGGCACCGGTCCGGTCTCGTTCGCCGACTCCACGTCGCGCGAGTTCTACGAGGTCGAGCGTGAGGCGGTGTTCAAGCGCGCCTGGCTCAATATCGGCCGCGTCGAGGAGGTGCCCGACCACGGCAGCTACGCCACCAAGGAGATCGAAGCGGCCCGGACGTCGGTCATACTGGCCCACGCGGACAGTGGGATTCGCGCATTCCACAATGTCTGCCCGCGCTGCGGGACGAAGCTGGTCTGGGACGACTTCCCGGATCGCGAGACGGTCGGGCGATGCCAGGAGTTCGCCTGCAAACGCTGTCGGCGCAGCCACGGATTCGATGGCGCCGAACCGGATCTGATCAGCGTGCACTGCGAGGACTGGAACGGCTTCGTCTTCGTCAACTTCGCAGCCGAACCGCGGCAGGGGCTGCGCGACTTCCTCGGGCCGATGATCACCGGTCTCGACGACTACCCGTTCGGCAAGCTGACCGAACGCTACGACTGGGTGGCCCACAACAACAGCAACTGGAAGATCTTCGCCGACGCCTTCCAAGAGTATTACCACGTGCCGGCACTGCATTCCCAGCAGGTTCCCGCTGCGGTTCGGGTGCCCGACGCTGGCTTCACCTGTGGGCACTTCCAACTCGACGGGCCGCACCGATTGGTGTCCACCGCGGGCCGCCGCCGCTGGCTGCTGCCGCCGGAGTACATGTACCCGATCGAGCGGGCAACCCGCAGCGGGCTCGTCGGCCCCTGGCGGACTCCCGACATCGGCGAACTGCCGGCCGGGGTGAACCCCGGCGGCATCGAACCGTGGGGTATCAGCAACTTCCAGATCTTCCCCAACACCGAGATTCTGATCTACGGCGGCTGGTATCTGCTCTACCGGTATTGGCCCACATCGCACAACACCCACCGGTTCGAGGCCCACACCTATTTCCATCCGGCCCGGACCGTGCGCGAACGCATCGAGCACGAGGTGGCCTCGGTGGTGCTCAAAGAGTTCGCGCTGCAGGACGCCGGCATGCTCGGCGGTACTCAAGCCGCGTTGGAATACGGGATCGTCGACGACTTTCCCCTCAATGACCAGGAGATCCTGGTCCGGCACCTGCACAAGGTGGTCAACGACTGGGTCGACGACTACCGCAACGACCGCGCCGCCGCGGGAGCTGCCCGATGACCGCCAAGAAGCTGCCCAGCGCCTTCGCCGAACTGGAGAAGTTCACCGAAACCTGGTGCTTGCCAACCGAAACCGAACGTTTCAACCAGCGCCTAGCCAGCACCGCCCCGCAGCTGCGGGTCTTCTACGACGCGTTCTTCCCGCGGCTGGAGGAGGCGATCGACTACTGCGACAAATTCCCGCTCGACGAGCTCCCCGAGGACGCGCTCAACCTGCTGCATCTGATCTATTCGCTGATCATGGTGGCGATGGCGGTTGAGGTCATGGGCCAACCCGCCCCCGTCGACGCCGCCGACGCCGTCATGGTCCGAACCGGCGAACCGACCCCCTGATCGCACCCCGGAAAGGACAGCCGCGCCATGAGTCTGCTCACCATCAACAAGCTCACCGGCTCGGTGGGTGCCGAAGTGCTGGGCGCCGAGCCGGACCGGCTGGCCGCCGACGACAGCCTGGGCGCCGCGGTGCTGCAGGCACTGGAGGACAACGGCGTGCTGGTCTTCCGAGGACTGCGGATGGACCCGCATAACCAGGTCGCGTTCTGCCGGCGACTGGGGGAGATCGACCACTCCTCGGACGGCCACCACGAGGTAGCGGGCATCTACCCGGTCACCTTGGACACGTCCAGGAACTCGGCGGCGGCGTATCTGCGCGCCACCTTCGTGTGGCATATCGACGGCTGCACGCCGCTGGGGGATGAGTATCCACAGAAGGCGACAGTGCTCTCGGCGGTCCGGCCGGCCGATCGTGGTGGAGAGACCGAATTCGCAAGCTCCTACGCCGCCTATGACGCGCTCAGCGAGGATGAACGGCAGCGCTTCGGCGCGCTACGGGTCGTGCACTCGCTGGAGGCATCCCAGCGCCGCGTCACCGCCAATCCCACGCCGGAAGAGTTGGCGCGCTGGCGTTCCCGGCCCACCCACGAACATCCGCTGGTGTGGCGGCACCGCAACGGCCGCAAGTCGCTGGTGCTCGGGGCATCGGCGGACTACATCGTCGGCATGGATCGCGACGAAGGGCGCGCGTTGCTGGCTGAACTGCTCGACCGCGCCACGACGGCCGACAGGGTCTACAGCCACACCTGGGCGGTAGGCGACACCGTCATCTGGGACAACCGCGGGGTACTGCACCGGGCCGCCCCCTACGCTGCTGACTCGCCGCGTGAGATGCTGCGCACGACCGTCCTGGGCGACGAGCCGATCCAGTGACGGCCCGGGAAGTCGACCTGGAGGCCTGATGATCGAAACATCTTCGGAGACCACGCTGTTCGTCGACACGGCACGCGCGTTCCTGGACAAGCACGCCGCGCTGAGCCGGCAGCGTGAGCTGCACGCGCAAGGCCGCGGCTACGATCCGCAGTGGTGGGCACGCGCCGCCGAGCTGGGGTGGGCCGGCTTGCTGGTGCCCGAGGAACTCGGCGGCGGCAGCGTGTCGGCCAGTGGTTTGCACGACCTCGCGGCGATCGCCGAACTACTCGGGCGCACCGCCGCACCCGGGCCGCTGTACCCGGTGAGTACGGTGCTGGCCGGCCTGGTCGACGCGGACAACTCCGATGCCCACACCGAGACCATTGCGGCATTGGTGTCCGGAGAGCAGGTCGCCACCTGGGCGCCGGACGAACCGGGACGCAACTTCCGTCCGCACCAGCCGAGCACCACGGCGACCGCCACCGGGAACGGCCACCGGCTCAACGGCGTCAAGGATCGGGTCGAGGCCGGTGCCCAGGCGGATGTGATTCTTCTCGGCGCCCGCACCGACGACGGTGCGCTGCGGCAATTCCTGATCCGGGCCGACGCGCCGGGCGTGACCGTACACCCGCAACCCGGCATCGATCTGGTGAAGCAGTACGCACGCATCGAACTCGACGACGTCGAGGTCGATGCGACGGCAGTCGTCGGCGCCGCCGCCCAAACGCCGCAACTCATCGACCGGCAGACCCAGGTCGCCATCGTCGCGGTCTGCGCCGAGACGGTGGGCGTCGTGGACACCGTGTTGAACATGACGCTGGACTGGTGCCGTGACCGGTACAGCTTCGGCCGGCCGCTGGCGTCCTACCAAGCGCTCAAACACCGCCTCGCCGACATGACCATGTGGCTGCATGCCGGCCGTGCCATCACCACCGCCGCCGCCGACCGGGTGGCCGCGCGCGCCCCGGACGCGGCGATGTGGGCCGGCGCCGCCAAATCCTATCTGGGAGAACACGCCGGGCTGCTGGTCCAGGAATGCGTTCAGCTCCACGGTGGCATCGGGGTCACCTGGGAACACGACCTGCACGTGTACCTGCGGCGGGTCACCCTCTACAGCCAGCTGTTCGGCACGCCGGCCGAACATCACCAGGCCATCTTCCGGGCCGCGAGCACGAAGGAGCCGGCCGCATGAG
>CAYNJD010000015.1:0-22047 GCA_964397355.1 uncultured Mycobacterium sp.
CGGTGACTTCCTTCTTCTTGGCGGCCATGATGCCCTTGAAGGACGGGAAGCGCGGTTCGTTGATCTTCTCGTTGACGCTCACCACCGCCGGCAGCGACGCCTCCAGGGTGAACACGCCCTCGTCGGTCTCGCGCTCGCCGGTGACCTTGCCGCCCTCGACGCTCAGCTTGTGCAGGTGCGTCAGCTGCGGCAGTCCCAGGTACTCGGCGATGATCGCCGGAACCGCGCCACCGACACCGTCGGTCGACTCGTTGCCGGCGATGACCAGCTCGGTGCCCTCGATGGCGCCCAGCGCGCGGGCCAGCGCCCAGGCGGTCTGGACGACGTCAGACCCCTTCATGCCGTCGTCGAGGATGTGCACGGCCTTGTCGGCCCCCATCGACAGCGCCTTGCGGATCGCCTCGGTGGCCCGCTCCGGGCCGGCGGTCAGCACGGTCACGGTGCCCTCGGCGCCCTCGCGCTCTTTGATCAGCAGCGCCTCTTCGACGGCCCGCTCGTTGATCTCGTCGAGCACGGCGTCGGCGGCGTCACGATCCAGCGTGAAGTCACCGTCGGTGAGCTTGCGCTCCGACCAGGTGTCTGGGACCTGTTTGATCAGGACCACGATGTTCGTCATGAGTGTGGTTCGTCCTCCTCGAAGGGGTCCTGCGGCGACCGGCCACAAGACTGGGTCACGATTCACGCAGCCGCACGATCAGGTTACTAGCGGGTAACTTAGTGCGGTTCGCCTGTACAGCGTAGCGGGTCGTGATAGGGCCACTGCGGGGTAGCCGGTTCGGGCCGTGCCGTTCGCGTTAGCCTGCCTATGCAATGAAATCCACGAAACCCGCCGAGGGCCCCGCCGACGTGCCGCCCGGCGACGCCGCCTTGATGCTGACCGGGGAACGCACCATCCCCGGTCTCGACGTCGAGAACTACTGGTTCCGCCGTCACGAGGTGGTCTATGAGCAGCTGGTGCCGCGCTGCGGCGGTCGCGACGTCCTCGAAGCCGGTTGCGGCGAGGGATACGGCGCCGATCTGATCGCGCGGGTGGCCCGCCGGGTGATCGGGCTGGACTACGACGACGCCGCGGTGGCGCATGTGCGGGCCCGCTACCCGCGGGTGGAGGCGGTGCAGGGCAATCTGGCCGAGTTACCGCTGCCGGACGCCGCCGTGGACGTGGTGGTCAACTTTCAGGTGATCGAGCACCTGTGGGACCAGGGGCAGTTCATCGCCGAATGCGCCCGGGTGCTGCGGCCGGGCGGGCTGCTGATGATCTCCACCCCGAACCGGATCACCTTCTCCCCCGGCCGCGACACCCCGGTCAACCCGTTCCACACCCGCGAGCTCAACGCCGCGGAGCTGACCGAGCTGCTTCTCGAGGGCGGGTTCGTCATGGAGGCGATGTCCGGGGTCTTTCACGGCCCGGTACTGCGCGAGATGGACGCCAGGCACGGCGGGTCGATCATCGACGCCCAGATCGAACGCGCGCTGGCCGACGCGCCGTGGCCCGACGAGCTGGCCCGCGACGTCGCCGCGGTGCGCACCGCGGACTTCGAGATCGTGGGCGACGGCACCGCCCACCCGATCGATGACAGCCTGGATCTGGTCGCGATCGCGGTGCGGCCGTGAGCGGCAAGCCTGCGGTCCCGGGTCTGTTCACCCTGGTGCTGCACACCCACCTGCCGTGGCTGGCCCACCACGGCCGCTGGCCGGTCGGCGAGGAGTGGCTCTACCAATCCTGGTCGGCGGCCTACCTGCCGCTGATCCGGGTGCTGCGGACGCTGGCCGCCGAAGGGCGGCAGCACCTGCTCACCCTCGGGGTGACGCCGGTGGTCGCCGCCCAGCTCGACGACCCGTACTGCCTCGACGGCATGCACCATTGGCTGGCGAACTGGCAGTTGCGCGCCACCCAGGCCACCACGCTGCCCGACCTGCGCGCGTTCGGCAGGCACCAGTGCGCCGCGGCCGAACAGTCCCTCGACGACTTCGCGCTGCTGTGGCGGCACGGCGCCAGCCCGCTGCTGCGTGAGCTGGTGCAGGCCGGCACCGTCGAGTTGCTCGGCGGCCCGCTGGCACACCCGTTCCAGCCGCTGCTGGCGCCGCGGCTGCGTGAGTTCGCGCTGCGCGAGGGCCTGGCCGATGCCCGGGCGCGGCTGGCCCACACCCCGGCCGGGATCTGGGCGCCGGAGTGCGCCTATGCGCCCGGCCTCGAGCAGGGCTACGCCGCCGCCGGTGTCTCGCACTTCATGGTCGACGGTCCGTCACTGCACGGCGACACCGCGCTGGGCCGCCCGGTCGGCGACACCGACGTGATCGCGTTCGGCCGCGACCTGACCATCAGCTATCGGGTGTGGTCGCCGAAGTCGGGCTATCCCGGGCACGGTGCCTACCGGGATTTCCACACCTACGACCACCGCACCGGGCTGAAGCCGTCCCGGGTCACCGGCCGTAACGTCGACCCCGAGCACAAGGCGCCCTACGACCCGCAGCGCGCCGACGCCGCGGTCGATGCCCACGTCGCCGATTTCGTCGAGGTGGTCCGCCGCCGGCTGACCGACGAATCCGAACGTATCGGCCGCCCCGCCCATGTCGTCGCCGCCTTCGACACCGAACTGTTCGGCCACTGGTGGTATGAGGGGCCGCTGTGGCTGGCGCGGGTGTTGCGGGCGCTGCCGGAGGCCGGCATCGCCGTCGGCACGCTGTCGGACGCGATCAGTGGCGGGTTCGTCGGCGACGCAGTCGAATTGCCGCCCGGTTCGTGGGGTTCGGGTAAGGACTGGCAGGTGTGGTCCGGGGAGAAGGTAGCCGACCTGGTACAGCTGAACACCGAGGTCGTCGACACCGCGCTGGGCGCCGTGGACAAGGCCCTGCCGCAGCTCGCGGCGCCGGCGGGACCGACCGCGCGAGACCGGGTCGCCGACCAGATCCTGCGCGAGGCGCTGTTGACGGTGTCCAGCGACTGGCCGTTCATGGTGAGCAAGGACTCCGCCGCCGACTATGCGCGCTACCGGGCGCAGCTGCACGCTCATGCCACCCGGGAGATCGCCGACGCGCTGGCGTCGGGCCACCGCGATGCGGCCGAACGGCTGGCCGACGGCTGGAATCGGGCCGACGGTCTGTTCGGCGCACTGGATGCCCGTAGGCTGCCACGGTGACCCCCCGCACGCCGCGATACGCCCGCGTTTGCGCACGCTCGCACCGACCGCACCAGCAAGGACCCGCCGCATGAAGATCCTGATGGTGTCGTGGGAGTACCCGCCGGTGGTGATCGGCGGGCTGGGCCGGCACGTGCATCACCTGTCCACGGCGCTGGCCGCCGCCGGACACGACGTCGTCGTATTGGCCAGGCGCCCTTCCGGCACCGACCCGAGCACCCATCCGTCCTCGGATGAGATCAGCGAGGGCGTCCGGGTGGTCGCCGCGGCCCAGGACCCGCACGAGTTCTCCTTCGGCGAGGACATGATGGCCTGGACGCTGGCGATGGGGCATTCCATGCTGCGCGCCGGGCTGTCGGTGAAGACCGACGGCGGCCAGACGCTGTGGCGGCCCGACCTGGTGCACGCCCACGACTGGCTGGTGGCCCACCCGGCGATCGCACTGGCCGAATTCTACGATGTGCCTTTGGTTTCCACCATCCACGCCACCGAGGCCGGGCGGCACTCCGGTTGGGTGTCCGGCCGGCTGAGCCGGCAGGTGCACGCCGTGGAATCGTGGCTGGTCCGCGAATCCGACTCGCTGATCACCTGTTCGGCCTCGATGCGCGACGAGATCACCGACCTGTTCGGCCCCGGGTTGTCCGAAACCACCGTGATCCGCAACGGGATCGACGCCGCCCGTTGGCCGTTCGCCGGCCGTCGTGCCCGCACCGGAGCGCCGGAACTGCTGTTCGTCGGGCGGCTGGAGTACGAGAAGGGCATCCACGACGCCATCGCGGCGCTACCGCGGATCCGGCGCGCCCACCCGGGAACGACGCTGACCGTCGCCGGCGACGGCACCCAGCAGGACTGGCTGATCGAGTGCGCCCGAAAACACCGGGTGCTCAAGGCGACTCGGTTCGTCGGGCGGCTCGACCACGAGGAGTTGTTGGCGCTGCTGCACCGCGCCGACGCTGCCGTGCTGCCCAGCCACTACGAGCCGTTCGGGCTGGCCGCGCTGGAGGCCGCCGCGGCCGGCACGCCCCTGGTGGTGTCGAACGTCGGCGGGTTGGGTGAGGCCGTGATCGACGGCGAAACCGGTGTGTCGTGCCCGCCTCGCGACGTGCGGGCACTGGCCTCGGCGGTGTGCACGGTGCTCGATGACCCGGCCGCCGCCCAGCACCGCGCGGTGGCCGCCCGGGACCGGCTCAGCTGCGACTTCGACTGGCACACCGTCGCCGACGAAACCGCGCAGGTGTATCTGGCCGCCAAGCGCCGCGAACGCGAACCGCAGCCGCGCCGGCCGATCATCGAGCACGCACTGCCGGACCGGTAGCGGTCTCAGGCCTGCACGGCGGCCATCCCGGGCATCCGGTCGGCACCCCAACTGCGCTGCAGATAGCCCAGCACGCGGTCCAGTTCGGCTTGGGTCACCGCGGCGCGCTCCCCCGGCTCGAGCGGGTCGAAGTGGAAGATGTAGAGCCGGGAGGCGAACTGCTCGAACGGCAGCGACGCCTCGCCGAATCGCTCGCCGTTGCCGGCGGTGCTCACCACCACCTCATCGCCCCAGTCCTGGCCACTGTCGTTATTGGGGTTGTAGAAGTAGACGCGCATCGCGCCCTCCTGGTCCATGCTGACCCGCAGCACGGTGATCGCATGCCAACCGATGAATCGTGCGGCGCTGTCGGTCACCGCGATCCCGGCCGGCTGCGGGTGGATGAGCGGCTGGTTGCCGTTGTACAGCGGGTGGTAGGCGGCGTAGAAGTGCCGCAGAAAGCCGTCGACGTCAACCAGATTGCCGGTGGCCACGTCGACGTTGATGCGAAAGCCCCGCCCCGACCACCAGCCATGGAACTCCGGGTTCACCCACCGGTGCGGGTCACCCTCTCTACCGGTGCACCGCCGGAACATCTCCGCGTAGATCCGGTCCAGGTGCGGCACCACCAGCAGCGAGACCGGGTCGAGGTCGAACGGCAGATGCCCCGATGTCAGCGCCGCCCCGTCGGCCACCTCCCGCGACGAGATCTGCTGCCCTTCGAAGTGCATGACGATCTCATCGTCGCGGGCCGCCCAGGCGATGGTCTGCAGCAGGTAGTCGGGATCGTTGTAGGACCACATCGACAGCGCCCGCGCCGACTGGCAGGTCGGGTTGTCGCCCTGACCGACCCCGAGCGGCAGCCCGAGCATCGACAGTGTCCCGGCCAGCAGCCAGGTGTGCGGCTGCTGCGCCGGCCCGAACGCCAGCGTCAGCCGTTCCCGGGACTGTTCGGACAGCGGCAGCGCCAACTGCCGCCACAGCGACGGCGCCACCGGCGGCTGGTAGAGGATGCCGCGCTCCAGCAGCAGCGCCAGCCCGTAGATGCACTGGGCGGTCTCGATGTGCACCGCCGCCCCGATCAGGCTGTGCACCAGGTCGTGGTAGCACAGCAGGCAGTCTCGGCCGGTGCTGGACAGCCCCAGCGCCTCGCCGATCAGGTAGTCGTTTTTTTCCAGCAGGAAGCGCAGCAGCACCGCGTGATACGGCGACACCAGTCCGGTGTCGTGCATCGACCGGGCGAAACCGGCCGCCTCGTATTGCAGGGTGGGTTCATCCATCGACTCCAGCCGGCTGCGGTACACCTGGACCCCGGGATCTTCCCGGCAGGCGTCGGTGGTGCCGTAGAGGCTGGTGATCAATCGGTCCACGCCCACCCCGCCGTTGGCGCCCAGGTCGATTTCGGGGTCGCTGCGCGCGATCGAGATCTGGGTGATCATCGCCTTGATCTGGTCGACCTGGATGGGCCGCTGCCGCAGAATCCGCCAGATCTCGTCCACCAGCCGGTCCAGCACGCCGTCGTAGCCGATCTCCTCGACCAGATAGCGGAACAGGTCGCGGGTCAACCGGGCCATCCGGCCCTGCAGTTCACGCTCGGCCTCGGTGGGCGGGTTGAACAGCAGTGACAGGTTGATCGCCAGCACCTGCGACAGGTGGTGCCGCGCCTGTTCGGCGGAGATCAACGGGTGCACGTACTCGCCGTTGGCCACCGCGAGCATGCGCAGCTCGTTGACCGCCTCCAGCACCACCGTGTCGGGATTGGCGCTGCGCAGCGAGCCGGTGCTCAGCGCCGGCAGCAGGGTGCGCGGTGAGGCCCAGTCGGTCCCCAGGAACAGCCCGGCGTCCTCCAGCTCAGCCGCGCGGGCCTGCACCGCAGCGCAGCCGCCCGGCTGCAGCAGCACGATGCGCAGCCCGTCCAGCACCCGGCGCAGCCGGGTCGGCTTGCCGACCTCGCCTGCTTCGGCCAAGGCCCGCGTCGCGTCGTCGAGCCTGGTCAGACGGTTCCCCAGGGTGGCCCCGTCGCCGTTTGACCCAGCGTCCGATGCATGCCCACTCAACTCAACGGGTTCCTCACGTCCCTGCCGCCGCCGCCTCAGACGTAGAAGTCAAGTTCTTCTTGCCGCTTGAGCAACTGCCGCATCTCATACGGATCCTCCCCGGAGAAGTACACCAGACCCCAGTGAGTGCCGAACGCGGTGCGCTTGGTGACGGTCTCCTCGACCGGCGCGGTGAGTTCGTGCGATTCGAAATATTCGTGGTCTTCGGTCTCCTCGGGCATGGTCAGCTTGCTGACGACACGGCGGCGCGGATAGACCCCGAAACAGCCGGCGTGCCCCTTGGCGTCGACGACCTCACGCGGGAAGAAGGCCTCGAGTTCTTCCTCGGTGGTCTTCGGGTCGAACGCCAGCACCAGCGCCTGATAACCGTTGAATCCGTAGACCCGCTCGAGCAGCTCGAAGACCTTGAAGCCCGGTGGCCGGTAAGCGACCTCCCCGAAGTACATCTCGCCGTCGCTGGTGACGAAATACTCGGGGTGGACGAACCCGAAGTCGATGTCGAATGTCTTGATCAGTTTCTCAATCTGCGCAGTGATCTGCGGCCGATATTTCTCCAGCTCCGGCGACGCGGGAACGAACACCGAATACCCCAATGTCACGTATTCCGAGATATTGAGAAAACGGATCTTGCCATTGTGAATCCACGCTTCCACGGCGAACTCCCAGCCGTCCAGATGCGACTCCATCAACGCCGGGAATTCCTCGTCGGGAATCGAGTCGATGTCATCGGGTGCGCGGATCACCCGGTGCCCCAGGCAGCCGGCCTTGTCGAATGCCTTGAAGTGGATCGGGTCGTTGGGGTCGCCGTCCAGCTTCAGCAGCGTCTGATTGACCCGCTTGAGGAATCGGACGACGTCGTCGCGATCGTGGGCCTCCTCGAAGATGCCGACCCGGATGCCGCCGAGCTGGGCACGCCGCTTCATCAGCGACTTGTCCCGCAGCAGCATGGCCTGGCCGAGGAGTCGTGGATTGTCCAGCAGCACCGAGTTGATCGCGCCCGCCCACTCCACGGTCTCCTCGAAGAGCGGGATCGCGACGTCGACACCACGCTCCTTGAGGGTCTCGGCGATCTCCATCGAGCGCTCATTGAGGCGTTCGAAATTCCAGGCGATGAAGGGAATGTTGTGTTGCTGGCAGTATTCCTCGGCCCAGTCCGGGGCGACGATCACATAGCGACGATCGAAGCGGTCCACGGCGTCGACGGCGTTCGGGCTCCAGCCCAGTAACGCGATATATCCTTTTTCGGGATTTCGATTCGACCCCGACATCTGTTCCGGTGAATCTTCAGCGAGATTTTGCAAACTGCCTCCATTTCTTCGGGCCTGCTGCGTACGCTTTCTCATCCACGGTACCTGCCGCCGCCGGTGGCCACCGGGGAGTCACACCGACGCCGGCCGGCGTTAGCGTGATCGGGTTGGCCAACGACGACGAAAGGCTTGCCTCGCCGTGTGGGACCGCATCTCCTCCGTCGTCACCCACCGTCGTTCGTGGCTGGTCGCCGTGGCGATTCTGGTCGCCTCGGCCGCCCTGATGCTGGGCGGGCACGACAGTGCCGCCACCGCTTCGCCCACCCTGCTGCCCGAGTCCTCGGAATCCGCCGCGGCCGCCGCGGCACTGCGGGAGTTCCCCGGCGGTGATCGAGCGGCGGCGATCCTGGTCGTCACCCGCGACGACGGTTCCCCCTTGACGGATCCCGACCTGGCGGCCGTCGAGCAGGCACACGCCCGAATGCAGGCGGTTGTCCAGGCACTTCCCGGCCGGCCCGGGCCGGCGCAGGTCTCCGCCGACGGCAAGGCGGCCATCACCACCGCGCAGTTGAGCACCGCACTGTCCGGCTTCGAGCTGCGCGACGCGGTGCAGGCGCTGCGCTCGGCGGTGGCCGACGGCTTGCCCGGGCCGCTCACCGCGCACGTCACCGGCGGACCGGCTTTCGGTGCCGATATCGCGAATGCGTTCTCCGGAGCCAACGTCACCCTGCTGGCGGTGACGGCGCTGGTGGTCGCGGTGTTGTTGATCGTCACGTATCGCTCACCGGTGCTGTGGCTGCTGCCGCTGCTGACCGTCGCGTTCGCCGATCGGGTCGCCACCGTGGTGGGCGGGGTGATCGCCGATGCCGCCGGCGTCACGTTCGACGGGTCGACGTCGGGAATCACCAGCGTCTTGGTGTTCGGCGCGGGAACCAACTACGCCCTGCTGCTGATCTCGCGCTACCGCGAGGAACTGCGCGTCCTGGCCGACCACCGTGAGGCGCTGCGCGCCGCGGTGCGCGCCGCCGGCCCGGCGATCCTGGCCAGCAACGCCACCGTGGTGCTGGCCCTGCTGACGCTGATCGCAGCGACCATCCCGAGCACCCGCAGCCTGGGGATCTGTGCGGCGTGCGGACTGGTGGTGGCGGCGGTGTTCGTGCTGCTGGTTCTTCCGCCGCTATTGGCGTTGTGCGGACGAAGCGTCTTCTGGCCGTTCATTCCCCGTGTCGGCGATGAGCCGGCGACCACCGGCTGGCACCGGGTCGCCGCTGCGGTGGGCCGCCGTTCCGCACCGATCTGCGCGGTGGCGGTACTGGTGTTGGCGACGTTGACGACCGGGCTGTTCGGCATCCGGATCGGACTGTCGCAAACCGAGCAGTTCCGGGTTCGCGCCGATTCGGTGACCGGTTTCCAGGCGCTGGCGCAGCACTTCCCGGGCGGGGCGTCAGATCCGACGGTGGTGGTGGCGTCCACGGCGAAGACCGCGCAGGTCCGGCAGGCGCTGACCGGGGTGAGCGGAGTGACATCGGCGGTTCCCACCGGGTTATCACCGTCGGGCTTGACCCGCTGGTCGGTCGTGATCGACGCCGCGCCGTCGAGCACCCGGGCGTTGAATACCGTGTCGGCGCTGCGGGATTCGGTCAGCACCGCCAATCCCGGCGCGCTGGTCGGCGGTGCCGACGCCCAGGCACTCGACATCCGCGACGCCGCCGCCCGCGACCGGCGGGTGCTGATCCCGGCGATCCTGCTGGTGGTGCTGGCGGTGCTCTACGTGCTGTTGCGCGCCGCACTCGCACCACCGGTGCTGGTGGCCGCAACCGTGCTCAGCGCGGTGGCCGCACTCGGCCTGGGCGGCTGGGCCAGCATTCACGTGTTCGGTTTCCCGGCGCTGGACGCCGGCACCCCGCTGTTCGCGTTGCTGTTTTTGGTCGCGCTCGGCGTCGACTACACCATCTTCCTGGTGACCCGGGCCCGCGAGGAGACCGCGCGCCGTGGCACCGGCGACGGGATGGTTGCCGCGGTGGCCGCGACCGGCGGCGTGATCACCAGCGCGGGAATCGTGTTGGCCGCGGTGTTCTGCGTGCTCGGTGTGCTGCCGCTGATCGTGCTGACCCAGTTGGGCATCATCGTCGGCATCGGCATCCTGCTGGACACCTTCGTGGTCCGCACCCTGGTCATCCCGGCGTTGTTCACGCTGATCGGCGATGCGATCTGGTGGCCGTCGAAACCGGGAGGTGCCCAACAATGACAGCCGCCGCTACGGCTTGGTATCGAGAATTCCTGTGGCGGCGCCGATTCCGATGTCGATCCATTCGGCGAGCCGGCGCCGGGAGCGGAGCTGCGCGGCATCGATGTGAACCCAGCCACGCATGGTCCGTCCTCCCATCTCCATAGCCCGTGCTTCGGTGGTCGCCACCAGCTGTGGCGCGCGTGCGGCACCGGCCCGGACCAGCAATCCGCCCTCGGCACTGGCGGCAACTGCGATCTTTCCGGCGACCAGGAACGCCAGGCCACCGAACATGGCTTGCTCGCGCACCGGCGGGCCGTCGGTGAACAGCTCGCGGATGCGGTCCGCCAACCGGGCATCGTAGGCCACTATGCCCCCGAAGGGGTGTGCCACCGGCGGATCGCCGCGGCGAACTGTTCGGGGGCGTCGGACGGGACGAAGTGACCGGCCCCCTTGACGGTGACGGTCTGGTGATCGGTGAAAGTCTGCTCCCAGCGCCGCAATTCGTCATCACCGAAAGCGAAGTCGGAATCACCCCAGATGATCAGCGTCGGCAGCGCCGCGATATCGGCCAGCCCGGATTCGACATCGGCGAGAAAGGCACGGCTGGCGGTGATCTCGCGGGGAAACACCGCTGAGGCCTCCCGCCGCGCGTGGCTGTCCAGCGCTTTCCGGTAGTGGTCCATCTCCGCGCCGGTGGGCTTGGTCAGGCGGCGCCCAACCGGGATCATGACGTTGACGAACAGGTTGACCTGCCGGATCAGCAGCCGCCCGATCGGGTTGCCGAGCAGGTGGGACATCAGCTGCACGAGCGGCGCCCCGACGGGCCACGCCCAGGTGTTGGTCAGCACCAGCCGGTCGAAGACGTCCGGGCGTCGTTGCACCGTCGCCAGTCCGATCGGCCCGCCCCAGTCGTGTGCCACCAGGGTGACCCCGCGCAGCGCAAGGGTTTCGACCAACGCGCCGATCACCCCGGCATGTTCTTCGGGCAGATGGCGGTATCCCGGCGCCGCCGACGACAGCCCGAATCCGGGGTAGTCCACCGCGATGCACCGGAAGTCGCACCGCAGCGCTTCGATGACCTCGCGGTACTCGAACGACCAGGTCGGGTTGCCGTGCAGGAACAGCAGCACCGGCCCTGCGCCTTCGTCCACGTAGTGGACGTGGTGCCCGTCGATCTCGATGAACCGGCTCTCGAACGGGAACAACTCGTCGTCGACCCAGGCGGGCCGCTCGGTGACTGCCATGACCCTCCTCGTGTACTTGATATACTCAAGTATCGTTGAGATTAGCAAGTAGGTGGCGATGAGTCGAGACTACGGTCAGTACTGCGGACTTGCCCGGGCCCTGGATGTGGTGGGTGACCGGTGGAATCTGTTGATCGTCCGCCAGCTGCTGATGGCACCGGCCCGCTACGGCGAGTTGCGCGACGGGCTGCCCGGTATCGCCACGAATCTGCTGACCGACCGGCTGCGCGACCTGGAGAACGCCGGCGTGCTCGAACGGCGATTGTCCGACGGCGGCGGCGCGATCAGCTACGCCCTCACCGAGTGGGGGGCGCAACTTCGCGAGCCCATCTACGCCCTGGTCCGCTGGTCGACGCCGCTGATGGTCCGCGGCCCGCAGGGCGATGAATTCCGCGCCGAGTGGCTACTGCTGGCACTTCCCGCGCTGTTGGCCGGTCGCGCGCCGGTGGGCCGGTCGGTGGCGGTGGGCATTGCGGTGGACGGCGGGATGGTGCAGCTTCACGCAGGTGATTCCGGCATCGACGTCACCGTGCCCGACGGGCGCGAGCTCGACGCCGTGCTGCACGGCGAGGCGCCACTTGTCCTCGGGCTCGCGGCCGGCGTGCTGTCGCTGGATGACATCACCGCACTCGTCGAAGTCGAGGGTGACGAATCGGCGCTACGCGCGGTCTTCGCGACTACAGCGCAGCCAGGTACCGCACCCGCGCAGCGATAACCCGTTGCGACACATCGGCATCGGGCACCAGCAGGTCGAACGCGTGCGGACAACCCGGGTACACGTGCAGCTCGACGGGAACACCCGCGGCCATCAGCCGCTGCGCGAACCCGACGTCCTCGGAAGCGAAGATGTCCAGCCCGCCCACATCGAGGTAGGCCGGCGGCAGACCGGCCAGATCGGCCGCGCGGGCCGGCGCGGCATAGCCGTCCGCGGCGCGCCCACCCAACAGTGCACCCCAGCCGGTGGCGTTGTCCTCGTGGCTCCAGGTCAGCAGCGTGGCGGTAGTCGGGCCGGCGACCCGCGTCCGGTCGTCGAGCATCGGGTAGATCAACAGCTGCGCGGCGATCGCCGGCCCGCCGCGGTCACGCGCCAGCAGGCACAACCCGGCTGCCAAACCACCGCCGGCGCTGTCGCCCATCACCGCCAGCCGGGATGCGTCGACGCCCAACTCGGCGGCGTGGTCGGTCAGCCAGCGCAATGCGGCATAGCAGTCCTCCACCGGTGTCGGATGCGGGAATTCCGGAGCGACCCGGTAGGCGACGGTCAGCATCGGCACCCCCGACGCGACGACGTAGTCGCGCACCGCGGCGTCGTAGAGCCCACCGAGGCGTTCCCAGTCCAGAATCATCCCGCCGCCGTGCAGATACAGCACCGCGCTGCCCGGCTGGCCGACACCGGTCCGCCGGTACCAGCGCAATTCGATGGCGTGGCCCTCACGATCCAGCGAAAACTGTTGCACCTCAACGTCGCTGACCGGTGGCCGCGAGGCCAGCACCTGGTTGAACAGCTGGCCCGCGTTGCGGCGACGAGCGCCGACGTCACCGACCGGCGGCGCCGCCTGGGCGGCGCCGTCACGCATCTCCAGCAACGCCGCGAGTACCTGCGCGTCGGGCGGACCGGCCATCAGCGAGGCGTCCCGTGGATCGTTTCCAGCCATTCGTCGAACCCGCGGCGTAGCACGGACTCGAGATTAACGGCACGGTACCGACGCGAGCAATCAGCCGATCCGGCCGTCGGCTACCGTGACGCCGGAGGAGGTGACCGGTCCATCCCATGCCGCTACTGAGCGCGCTGCGCCTGAACATGACCAACGTCCCCGGCGCCGGGCATGGCGAACGGTACCGGACGGCACTGGAGATGGCGTCCTACGCCGACGCCCACGGTGTCACCGCGATCGGCTGCGAAGAACATCATCTGGCGGCCACCGGATGGTTGCCCGCTCCCCTGCTGATGGCGGCCGCCGTCGCGGGCTGCACCAGCAACATCCGCATCAGCGTCGGTGCCCTGCTGGTGCCGCTCTACCATCCGGTGCGCCTCGCCGAGGACATCGCGGTGCTCGATCAGCTGTCGGCCGGGCGGGTCAGCTTCGTGGCCGGCATCGGTTACCGGCCGGCCGAATACCAGGCCGCGGGCAAGGATTTCCGGCAGCGGGGCCGACTGATGGACGAAAGCCTGACCGTGCTGCTCAAAGCGTGGGGCGATGAGCCGTTCGACTTCGACGGCCGGCTGGTCGACGTGACGCCCAAGCCCTACACCAAGCCGCATCCGGTGCTGTTCATCGGCGGCATGAGCGTCGCGGCGGCGCGCCGGGCGGCCCGGTTCGGGTTGCCGTTCTCGCCGCCGATGCCGATGCCCGACATCGAGGCCGTGTACCTGGCCGAACTCGAGCGCCACGGCAAGCAGGGTTTCGTGTTCAGCCCGCAGCACGGCAACACCGTCACGCAGCTGAGCACCGACCCGGAACGTTCCTGGGCGCGGTGCGGGGGCTACTTCCTGCACGAGGCGGTTGAGTACAGCTCATGGGCGGTGCCGGCGGTGCCACGGCCCAACGAGCGCCCAGCGGGCACGATCGCCGAGTTGCGCGCGGCCGGCCATGTGGAGGTGCTGACCCCCGAGGAGCTCGTCGCGCAGTGCCGCGCCGGCCGGACCGGGGTGACGCTGCATCCGCTGATCGGCGGGCTGCCGCTCGACGAGGGCTGGGAGAGCCTGCGACTGCTGGTCGAGAAGGTGCTGCCGGCACTGGACCGCTAGTGCTAGCGCGCGGCCTTCTTGCGTTCGATGTCGGCCAGCGCGGCGGCCAGCTCGGCCCGCTCGGCCGCCGACGTCTCCCACGCCAGCTTGCGGTTCTTGACCACCTTGGCCGGGGCGCCGACGGCGATCGAGTAGTCCGGGATGACGCCCTTGACCACCGCGTGTGAGCCCAGCACGCAGCCGCGCCCGATGCTGGTACCGCGCAGCACCGTCACCTTGGCCGCCACCCAGGTGTCCGGGCCGATCCGCACCGGGGCCTTGACGATGCCCTGGTCCTTGATGGGCATGTTGATGTCGTCCATCTTGTGGTCGAAATCGCAGACGTAGCACCAGTCGGCCATCAGCACCGAATCCCCCAGTTCGATGTCGAGGTAGGTGTTGATGACGTTGTCGCGGCCGAGCACCACCTTGTCGCCGAATCGCAGCGATCCCTCATGGGCCCGGATGGTGTTCTTGTCGCCGATGTGGACCCAGCGGCCGATCTCCAGCTCGGACAGCTCCGGGGTGGCCTGGATCTCCACCCCCTTGCCCAAAAAGACCATGCCGCGGGTGATGATGTGCGGGTTGGCCAGCTTGAACTTCAGCAGCCGCCAGTAGCGCACCAGATACCACGGGGTATAGGCCCGGTTGGCCAGCACCCACCGCAGCGAGGCCAGCGTCAGGAACTTGGCCTGCCGCGGATCCCGCAGACGCGAACCCCGCCAGCGTTTGTGGATCGGAGCACCCCACATGGTCGTCATGGCCGGAAAGCCTACGCGAGCGGGTTTACATCACGCGCTACCCTCACCTGGACTCGTTCACTCCGGGATTGGGGATTGCCACTGTGTTGCGGCGACGTGGTGTCCTGGCGATCATCGCGGTGACGGCGGTGACATTGGGGGGCTGCGCCAACACCGATTCCTGGGTGAAGGCCGCCCCCGCGCCGGGCTGGCCCGCCCAGTACGGCGACGCCGCCAACAGCAGCCACACCGCCGTCGCCGGGGCGACGGACCTGCAACTGGACTGGATCCGCTCGGTCAAGGGCGAGTTGGGCGCCGGTCCTGCGCTGGGCATTCACGGCTGGCTGGTGCTCAACGCGCAGACCGAGTCCGGCTGTTCACTGATGCAGTGGGAGAACGCCGACGACGGCCGCCAGCGCTGGTGCACCCGACTGCATCAGGGCGGCGGGTTCTTCGGGCCGCTCATCGACGGCTTCGACAACGTCTACGTCGGACAGCCGGGCGCCATGCTGTCGTTCCCACCCACCCAGTGGATCCGCTGGCGCGCACCGGTGATCGGCATGCCGTCCACACCGCGGATCCTCGGCGACGGCCTGCTGCTGGTGGTGACCCACCTGGGCCAGGTGCTGATTTTCGACGCGCACCGCGGCACCGTCGTCGGCACCCCGCTGGACCTGGTGGACGGCGTCGACCCGACCGACTTCCGGCGCGGACTGTCCGACTGTGCCGCCGCCCGGCCGGACTGTCCGGTCGCGGCCGCCCCCGCCTTCTCACCGGCGACCAACACCGTGGTGGTGAGCCTGTGGCAGCCGGGCGCCAAGGAGTCCGGGCTGGTCGGCCTCAAGTACCACCCGGGCGGCACCCCGCTGCTGACCCAGGAGTGGAGCAGCGACGCGGTGACCGCCGGAGTACTGGCCAGTCCGGTGTTGTCCGCCGATGGTTCCACCGTCTACGTCAACGGCCGTGATCAACGGCTGTGGGCGATCAACGCCTCCGACGGGAAGGCGAAATGGTCGGTGCCGTTGAAGTTCCTGGCCCAAACACCGCCGGCGGTGACGCCGGGCGGGCCGATCATCTCCGGCGGCGGCCCGGACACCGAGCTGGTCGCCTTCGCCGACCGCGGTGACCACGCCGAGCAGCTGTGGCGCCGCGACGACGCCGCTCCGCTGTCGTCGTCGAGCCTGGCCGGCAAGGTCGGCTACACCGTTGTCGCCGGCACCAGTGTCGGGCCGGCCGGTCTGTCGCTGCTGGTGTTCGACCCGAACGACGGCCATACCGTCAACAGCTATCCGTTGCCCGAATCGCGCGGGTTCCCGCTCGGGGTGTCGGTCGGCCACGACCGACGGGTGGTGGTCACCACCAGCGCCGGCCAGGTCTTCAGCTTCGCCCCGGCCTAGGCGTTACCGCGATCAGATCGCCAGCGGCGGGGCCGCGCTGCGCGGCACCCTGACCGAGGTGGCGCCAGAACTCACCGGCAGCAGCTCGCCGGGCGCGAAGTAGAAGATCACGTCCTCGTTGGTGATGGCGAAGTTCTGGTAGTGCGACGGGTCCATCCCCGAACCCGGCGAGATCAGGATGGCCGGCACGCCGGTCTGGCGCTCGAGGTCGCGCTGCACGACCGGAAAGATCGTCTCCAGCGGCTTGCTGCCCTGCGCGAACAACGTGTCGAAGGTGATCGGCTTGCGGTTCGCCAGGTCATAGGTGAACGACTTGTACCAGGTGGACGGCTGCGGGCCGCCCAGGTCCTGGAAGATCTTGAGCACGACGCTCTGGGTTCCCTTGGGAGGCTGGCCGGAACGGTGCTGCTCGGAGGTGGCGTCCATTTCGTAGGGCATGTCACGCGATCCGGGCGACTTGGCCACGGTCAAGAACCCGTCGCGGTTCTGCACCAGGTAATCGGTGATCGCCTGCTGGTCGGGGTAGTCGACCGGGAACTTCATGTCCAGGGTGTAGTTGGCGTGGGACGAGTGGACGTGGCACAGCTGCCCGGACTCGATCACGCCGCCCAATTCGGCACAGGGCGAGGTCGCAAGCGCCAGTGGCGAACCTGCCATACCCAGCCAGCCGCCTACTGCCCCGCCCGCCAGCAGGGCGGCCACCAGAATGCGCATTGTCGGTTCGTCTCGCTTTGTCTCGACTTGCCGCAGCAAGCAGGAATGGCCCCGAAGTCGACAGCCTACCGGGCTGCTCAGCGCGACGGACGGCAGACGAACGCAATCGCTCGTGCCGCCGCCCCGGTCCCGAGCCGGGTGATGACCACCGACAGCGGTTGGCCACCGCGCAACCGGAGGCGACGCCGCAGCGCGTCGGGATCCAGTGCTACGCCGCGGACCAGGATTTCCAGTGCGCCGCAGTCCAGGGCGGCCAGCGCCTGGCGGAGCCGTCTCTCGCTGTAGGCCAGTGTTTCGAGCACCTCGAATCCGCGCACCCCGGCGGGCAGTTCATCCCCGGACAGATAGGCGATGTCGGGATCGAGCTGCCACAGCCCGTGCCGGGCACCGTACTGGCGAACCAGTCCGGCCCGCACGACAGCACCGTCCGGGTCGATGATCCAGCGCCCTGCACCGCGCACCTGGCAGTCGGCGGGTTCGGTGTCGGTGATCTGCTCGTCACGGTCCAGGATCACAGCGCGGCGGCGCACCCCGGCTTCAGCCAGGCCGGGAGACCACAGGCAGGCCTCGCGCACCGAGCCGCGCCATGAGGTGACTTCGATCTCGCCGTCGAAGCCGAGCCGCGGTAGGGCATCGAAATCGATTCCCGGAGCGGTCTTTACCACCATGTCGCGCGCCGCGTAGACATCCAGCAGCCGGTCCAGGGCGGGCTGGTAGGCGGCCGGATCGAAGCGGCGCCGCCCCCCGGCGCGCCGGCCCGGGTCGGCCAGCACCACCGTGCCGCGGCTGATCGGCGCCAGCGCGTCGGCGCGCACCACCGCTGCCCCGGCAACGTTGTGCCGCGCCATCGCCAGCCGTACCGGGTCGAGGTCGCTGCCCAGCACCCGAGCGGTCAGCTCTAACAGTGCGGCCAGCTCGGTTCCGATCGAACAGGTCACGTCGTGCACGACGGCATCCGGTGCCGCCGCGGCGATCCGGTGCGCCCGGTGGCGCGCCACCGGTGCGGCGCTGGCCTGCTGCAGCGCCTCGTCGGTGAACAGCCACCCCGCCGTGCCGGGCAGCTCGGCCAGCTTGGCCGCCGCCCGTCGGCGAAGCAGGACGGTTTCGACCAGCGCCGGTGTCCGGTCGCCGAAGCGGTCGCGCAGTGCGGTGACGTCGGCGACCCGGGTGGCGTCGGTGAGCGTGAAGCCGGCGACCTCGGCCAGCGCGGCGGAACCGGCCGCCGAGCTCAGGTAGCCGACGTCAGCCGCGCTGAAACCTAGGACGGTTTGGTCCCGGTGATCATGACGTTGTAGAACCAGCCCTTGGGCACCACCCGGCGCAAGACGTTGGCGTCGACCCAGCTCAGCGCCGTCCAGCTGCGGAAGGCGAACATCGCCCAACCCCAGCCCAGCCGCCCCGGCGGCACCGCGGCCTCGAAAGTACGCACCGGCCAGCCCAACATCGCGGCACTGAACTCCTCGCTGGCGGTGGCCACCTGCACCGCGCCGGCGGCGGTCGCCATCCGCTCCAGATCCTTCGGAGCAAAGGTGTGCAGATCCACCACGGCTTCCAGGGCCGCGGCCCGCGACGACTCGTCGAGCTCGGCCTGCGGGCGCCGCCAGCCCGACAGTCCGGGCAACCGGGTGACGTTGGTGGTCGCCTTCCAGGTCCACGTCGACAGGGCGCGCGCATAACCGTTGCCCACCGTGGTGGGCTCACCGGCGAACACGAACCGACCACCGGGCTTCAACACCCGCAACACCTCACGCAACGACAACTCGACATCGGGAATGTGGTGCAGCACCGCGTGCCCGACCACCAGATCGAATGTGTTGTCCTCATAGGGAATGCCTTCGGCATCGGCGACCCGGCCATCGACATCCAGTCCGAGATTCTTGCCGTTGCGGGTGGCGACCTTGACCATCCCCGGCGACAGATCGGTCACCGACCCGCGCCGCGCCACCCCCGACTGCATCAGGTTGAGCAGGAAAAACCCGGTGCCGCAACCCAACTCCAACGCCCGCTCATAGGGCAGGCGCGCACGATCGGCGGCAGGCACAATGGCATCGAAGCGGCCACGCGCGTAGTCGATGCAGCGCTGGTCATAGGAGATCGACCACTTCTCGTCGTAGTTCTCCGCCTCCCAGTCGTGGTAGAGCACCTGGGCGAGCTTGCTGTCATGCCGCGCCGCCTCCACCTCTTCGGCGGTGGCATGCGGGTTCGGCGCCGGGTCCGTACTCATGATCGGACAGCCTAACGGCTGGCCCCGCACCCGATCAGATCGCTCCCAACAAGCCGTCGGCGATCGAGTCGCCGGTGGTATCGGCGCCGGCCCCCAACGCGCCGGTGATGGTGTCGATCACCGACTGCGGGAAGGCCGCGTATGCGGCGATCACGTCGTTGAAGCCGGTCTGCAACGCCGCGCTGATGTCGGCCTGATCGCCACCCTGGATGGCCTCCCAGAGGTGCCAGAGCGCGATCTGCGGCGCGGTGATCACATTGCGGACGTCGACGAGCAACCCGGTGATCAGATCCGGCGTCGCCGGCACGGCTATGCCGTCCCAGCTGACCAGCGTCCAGCCGTCGGTGGGGTTGCCCTCGAGGATCGCCTCGCCCCCGTTGGGGGGCGGACCGCCGTTTTCGAGCACCGTCTGCAGAATCGGCCAGATATCCGGATTCTTGACGTTCATCAGTATCCAGATCGCGATATCCCCGCCGCTGGAAGACGCCACAGCGGTCGTGCCGTCATCCGCGATGGTGTTGTCGTACATCATCTGGACGGCCTGGTCGACCTGGTCGTCGAACACCACCCCGTTGTAGTCGGTACCGGGCTCGGTGACGAAGAGGTTGCCGAGGATCCACGAGGCCATCGGCAGGAAGAAGGCGGCTTCGGTGAGCAGGTCGCGTGGATTGCCTTCCAGCAGGCCGGCGGGGATCTCGTTGAGATCCGGCAAAACCTGCACATCCAGCCCCAGCGCCTGGGCCAGCGGTGCCATGGTCTCCTGGGTCCGGACAAGCTCCGAGGCGTAGATGCCGGCGATGCCGTCCGGGAACTCCCTTTGGATGTCGGCTGCGACCTGGGCCGCCTGTGTCTCGCCCAACTCGGTGAGGTGAGCACCGGGCGGCATGGTGCCGAGAATATTGTTGACGTCGTCGGTCGATTGCCCGTGCCGCACCAGATCCAGCGTGATGTCGTCCGCGGTCAGGGCGATGTCGAAGGCGTGTGCCGACGGTGGCGCCGCCACCGGAGTCGCGGTGACGATCCCGGCACCGGCCAACGCGATGCCAACGGTGACCCATCGATAGCCAACAAGCCGCTGCATGTTAAGCCTCCCCCCGAAGTTAGCGATGTGACGGCCCTCACGTTACTCACGTAGTGATGAGCTGAGCAATGCCAATTCTCGGGGAATTCGAGGTATCCGGTTCAGACGGTTCTGAGCTGAAGCCGGACGCAGCGGGAGGTGCGGCTGCGCCCGGCCTCGGCGGTGTGCCTCAGCCCGCGATCGAGGCCAGCGCCTCGCCGATCAGGTCGCCGGCGCTATCACCGGCGGCCTCGTCCATCGCGCCGGTGATGGTGTCGAGCACCGACTGCGGGAACGCGGCGAACGCGGCGACCACCTCGTTGAAGCCGGTCTGCAGCGCGGCGCTGATCTCGGCCGGGTCACCGCCTTCCATGGCCTCCATGATGTGCCAGCCGGCCATCTGCGGCGCGGTCATCAGGTCGCGGAAGTCGACGAACAGTCCGGTGAGCAGGCCCGGGTTCTCTGCCACCTCGGTGCCGTTCCAGCTGACCAACGTCCAGCCGTCGGTGGGGTTGCCCTCGATCACGACCTGACCGGTGTTAGGCAACAGGCCCTGCTGCAGCGAGTCGAAGAACAGCTCGAAGTCGGGGTTCTTGACGTTCATCATCACCCAGGTGGAGATCGCCGCCGCGTGCGAGAACGCCACGCTGTCGAGGTTTCCGTCGGCATCCACTGCGCCGTCGGCGTAGATCTGATCGATGGCGTCGCTGAACCGGTCGTTAAACGCCATGCCGTTCGGGTCGATCGTCGACCCCAACTGCGGCACCCAGTACTGGCCGAACATCCACGACAGCGGGGCCACCAGATACATCAGCGCGGTCAGCTGGCTGGACTGCGAGGTGCCTTCGAGGACGCCGGCGTTGAGCTCGTTGAGTCCGGAAAGGACCGTCACCGGCGCATCCGGCTCACCCGCCGCCCCCAGCCAGCCGGCCGCGGTCTCCTGGGTCCGGATGAAGTCAGAGGCGTAGATCCCGTTGTAGAAGTCCGGGTCGGCGAGGTGCAGCGGGTTGGTGGGGTCGGCGAGGTAGGCCGCCTGGGTGGCGCCCTCATCAGTGATCGGCGCGCCCGGTGGCACCGTCCCGATGATGCCGCTCACGTTGTCTTCGGATTGGCCGTGCCGCACCAGATCGAGCACCATGTCGGTGGCGGCCAGCTGGATATCGCGCACCGCGGTGCCGGGAAGCGGACCGGCTACCGGGACGACCGGGCCGGCGGCGACGAGGCCGGCGCCGACGAGGGCGACTCCGGCGGTGATCCACGGGCGGGTGTGGTGCATGACGTTCTCCTTCGGCGAGTCGCTCAGTTTCAGTTACGCTACGACTCGTAGCGCAAATGTCTCGCCGAGATTAATCTGATGCTTTTCCTATGTCAACGGGGTCACACCACCGCCCCGAAGCGACGCGCACCACAAGCGCCTAGTCGCTGAACGCGGCGCCGATGGTGTCGATCACCGACTGCGGGAACGCGGTGATCGCCGCAACGACCTGGTCGAATCCGGTCTGCATGGCGGCGGCGATCTCGGCCTGGTCCCCGCCCTGGAAAGCCTCCAGGATGTGCCAGGCGGCGACCTGCGGCGCGGTGGTCAGATCCCGCCAGTCGACGAACAGCCCGGTGAACAGGTCCGGCGTGGCCGACACGTCATGCCCGTCCCAGCTGATCAGCGTCCAACCATCGGTGGGGTTGCCCTCGATCACCACCTGGCCGGTGTTGGCCAGCGGACTGTGGGTGTCCATCAGTGCGTTGATGACCAGCCCGAAGTCGGGGTTCTTGACGTTCATCAGGGTCCAGACCGCGATCGTGCCGGCGTGGCTGAACACCGCGTCGCTCATCGGGTTGGCCGGGTCGGCCACGGTGTTGCCGTAGATGGTCTCGATGGCGTCGCTGACGCGGTCGTTGAACGCCGCCCCGTTGACGTCCACCGCGGACCCCAACTGCGGCACCCAGTACTGCCCCATGACCCACATCAGCGGCGCGA